>JAUIKB010000363.1 GCA_030430975.1 Polyangia bacterium | reverse complement strand
GAAACGACCGCGTTGCTCGATGAGAAGTGGGATCATATTTTCTATACGGGAAATGGGACCGTCGGACGGATCGTAATGACCGCTGCGGCCAAGAACTTGACCCCGGTTACGCTCGAGTTGGGCGGCAAGAGCCCGTGCATTGTCGACAAGGACATCGATATCGATGTGGCGATCAAGCGTATCGCTTGGGGCAAGTGGTACAACGCCGGGCAGACGTGCGTGGCTCCCGACTATCTGCTCGTACACGAGGACGCCTACGACTACGTCGTAAACAAGCTCAAGTACGTTATCCGCGAGTTCTGGGGCGACGATCCGAAGAAGAGCAAGGACTATGGGCGTGTCATCAACAAGCGCCATCACCAGCGGCTCTGCAAACTGCTCGACAGCGGCGAAGTGGTGACCGGCGGGCAGACCGACGAGGACGAATGCTACATCGCGCCGACCGTCCTAAAAAACGTGTCGCCCGATTCGCCGGTGATGCAGGAAGAGATCTTCGGACCCATCCTGCCGGTGCTCAAGGTCAAGAACATCAACGAGGCGATCAGCTTCGTCAACGCGCGTGACAAACCGCTAGCTCTGTACGTGTTCTCAAACAACGAAGAGGTGGCCGAGCGGATTCTCAACCGAACGAGCAGCGGTGGCGCCACCGTGAACCATGCGTGGCTGCATCTCGGCAATCCGGAGCTGCCCTTCGGTGGCGTTGGCGAAAGCGGCATGGGCGGCTATCACGGCAAGGCCAGCTTCGACACGTTCACTCACAAGAAGTCGGTGCTCAAGAAGGGCTTCAAGGTCGATCCACCGCTGATGTATCCGCCCTACACGGATTCAAAGAAGAAGTGGATTCGACGCTTGGCGTAGCGAGGCGTCGGCTGTGAAGCACCGGGCCCTGCATCGATGGATGCGGGGCTCGTTTGCGTTTGTTGCGGCGCATCCGATGGCGGTGCTGGGGTATCCTAAGCACATGCAGCTGAGAGCATCGATCGGGCTAGGCCTAGCGTGTCTGCTAATCGCGGGTTGCGGTGAAGACGGCGGTGACGCCGGGGGCAATACCGGTGGCTCAAGCGGTGCAGGGGCGGGCGGCGGCCGGGGCGGTTCCGCGGCTGGCGGCGGAGGCGGCGCGGCCGGCAGCGGTGGCGGTGCTGCTGGTATGGCGGGCAGCGGTGGATCGCTAGGCGGCGCAGCGGGTAGTGGTGGCACCGCGGGATCGGGTTCGGCGCTGGCGCCGATATTCGTCGGCATCGGTGACTTCGAGCGCACGGTGATGTCGTGCGACTACGGACAGACGTGGATCGAGAACACGTCGACCGACGACTCCGCGCGCTGCTACGGCAACAACAACATGCCCGACTGCGATCACAGCGGTGAGACCGGCAAAGGCATTACCCACACAGGTGAACAGTTCGTTGCGACCTTCGGCTGGGGACCTCCAGGCCGTATCCTTCGGTCACCCGATGGTGTTAACTGGACGGAAACCCAGGCAGGTGACACGTACGGTGGCGTGGCTTCGGACGGGGCGGGCCACGTGGTGGCTGGATCGCGCGACGCGCGGTACTCGACCGACCACGGCGCTACTTGGAGTGAACCGGCCATGAACGTCCTACAGACCACCTACAACGTGCGTGAGATTGTGTACTCATCTTATGGCGGCGGTCGCTATGTGCTGGTGTCGAGTGACGGATCGGATTCAGAAGTCGTTGTGAGCTCCGATGGTGGGATGACGTACGTCGCGCCTACGACCGTCGGTCCGAACTGTGGCGCCCGTAACCGGCTCGCGGCAAACGACGCGGTGATCTTGCTCATGGGTGGTGACGGTAAGTACTGCCGGTCGGTCGACGGCGGCGATACGTTCACGGAGGGGGAGGTCGAGTCCGGCACAGACGCTGGCATCCGCTCGAGCGTCGTGTGGACGGGCTCTCACTTCAAGACTTGGGCTCGTGGCAAGCTGTACCAGAGCACCGACGGTGCGGCGTGGACGTCCCAACCGACGGCACCCGCGGACCTTCCGGTTGGCGTGGTCGCCTCCAGCGACGACGGCAAGCTCGTGGCGGTCCGGGACGGCTGGAAGCAGTGGTACGACGACCAGCGGTTCTACCGGAGCGATGACGGTGTTACCTGGACGGAGCTCGACGCATCCGCCGCCCCGCGCAGTCATCGAATTCGCGAGATCACGTTCGCGTGGGCAACCCCCAGCGCTAACTGCCCCGCTCGGTAGGCGCGCGCGGCGTATCCGCGCTGAGCGCCATCAGCGTGGCGAAGGCGGCGACCAGCGGCAAGTACAGCAGCGTCCGCATGCGCAGATCGATCAGCGCCGTCGCCACGATACTGCAGACCAGCGCGGAGCCGAGCAGGGCGAACGCGTCCCAGCGTCGTCGCCAAGTGATGATCACCAACGTCGCGATCAGACCGACCGGGGTTCCGTATCCGGCCGCCGTCGCGATCTCGATCAGACGAGGCATCCACGGCGTTGTCGGTCGCAGGTTGGGGACCTCCGCCTGGCGCTCAGGACGATCAGCTCGGTGACCCGGTGCAGTGCGTCGATCCGATTCGCCAGGTTGAAAGGACTCTGCGGTTTCTCGCTCGGTAGGATTCAGTTCGGAGCGAGCGGCGATGCCGGCGCCGACCGCCACGGGTGCAAACCACACGAGCAGCCCGGTGAGCAGCGCGAACCGTGTCGCGGTCGAGCGCGGCCAGTGCCGCCGTCGCTGAATCGCGCGCACGATTAGCAACACTCCTGCGACGGCACCGAATGACACGTCGCACCAGGCTGTCAAACCAGCGGACAGCACGGCTACCGACCAGGCGATCGGCCCCTCCGACGTGGTGAGCGTCCACAGCACCAGAGTCATCAAGAGCATCGCCAGACCGTATGGGCGCGCCAGCACCTGCGGTTCAGCCAGAGTTGGCGACAGGACGAGCGCGGCGATCGGCAGCCAAGCGAGCCAGCCCTCCCGCCGAGTCGACCACACGGCGACTGCCGCAGCGATGCACGAGCAGGTCGTGCTGAGTCCGCGCCACGCGCGCAGCTCGCCGTCGACTAGCAGCGTCCAGCGCAGCTGCAGCAGTCGAAACACCGGTGGGTGGACCCACGCATCGTGGTCATCCTCGAAGACGGATAGGGGAGCCGCGCTGCGTTCATCGCCGTCGAAAGCGAGATAGCGCATGGCGGCGAATCGCACCGCGCAGGCACCCGCCAACAGGAGCGCGGCGGCCAGCCAGCGTCGTGCGGCGAGCGGTGGGTTGTCAGCGGCGGTGCGCGGTGCGTTGAGCTGGGCGGACACCGCGAGCGCAGCGCCCGCTAGCACCACGAGCAGCAGCAACGCGCGCGGCGTGAGTCCAAGCGCAGCGGCGGCCGGTCCAGTGATGCCCTGACGGGGGCGCGGCGCGGGCGACGCGATGCGGCGCGGGTGAGTTCGCTCGATTTCGCTTAGCCGCGCAGTCGCGGTGCCCGAAGCCGGTACGGCGTTCGGCCCGACCGGCCATACCAGCGAGACGAGAATCAGCCCGACGATTGCCAGCGGCGCGGCAAACAGTCGGAGCGTCCGGTTCACGCAGCGCCCAGCTTGAGCAGAGCGTCGTCGGTGAGCCGGAATGTGGTCCAGCCGTCCATCGGCGACGCACCGAGCGATCGATAGAACCGGATCGCCGGTTCGTTCCAGTTCAATACCGACCACTCCATCCGCGCGCAATCGCGGGCGACGGCCAACCGGGCCAAGTGCTTGAGCAGCGCTAGTCCGACGCCGCGCCGCCGGAATCGCTCAGGGACGAATAGATCCTCAAGATAGAGTCCAGGGCGACCGCGCCAGGTTGAGTAGTTGTGAAAGAACAGGGCGAAGCCCAACGGCTCGACGTTCGACTCAGCGATCACGCACTCGAAGGGAGGAGATCCAGAAGCGAGCTGTTGCCTCAGGACGGCCGGGGAGGTCTTCACCGCATCCGGTTCGCGCTCGTACTCCGCCAGCTCTCGAATGAAGCCGAAGATCACTTCGGCGTCGTCAACTGACGCGGCGCGAATCTCTACGCCTGACATTGTGCCTCTAGCTTCGAAAGGCCCTCAGACACGTTTGAGCCAAGATGGATATGTGCGGCGCGCCTCTGGCGACGTTTCAACACGGCAACGTCCCCGAGCGCCTGGGCGTCGCGGAGGTTTGCAAACGAATACTTCTGGCCTGGGATGGGCATGTCGCGGTGGGGACTGTTCGTGAGGACCAGAAACACGCCGTTGTCGGCGCCGCCTTTGTGCAGTTGCCCCGTCGAGTGCAAGAAGCGCGGGCCATACCCCAGTGTTGTCGCCAAACCGGTACGCTCCGCGATCCTCTGGCGAAGCCGTTGGATGGCCGCGTCACGCTCGGGCGTTGCGTAGAAGAAAGCGGAGATCACGACGTAGTCGCCGGGTTTGGTCGATGCGATCAGCCGGTCGAGCGCATCGTCTTCTGGTGACGTTGCGTCCGCGGGCGGCAGCGCGCCCTCGCGCTCGTAGTGCTCGATGAGCGCGGCGGTTTCCTGCTTCGCCTCGGTGACGTTCGGTTCGTCAAACGGATTGACGTCGAGGACGACGGCCATCAGCGCTGTTGCCACTTCCCAGCGGATGAACTCCGCGCCCAGGTGCTCCAGCGATTCGACTTGAATCGCGACGGATGGCACATCGTGCGCGTTGGTTTCGCCAGGTTGGGTGCCGAAGCTCACGTCGACGACGGCGCGGTCATCGCCGGTCGCGTCTATCGGTTCGCGGTCGATGGGCACGACCCCCACGCCGTCTTTCCCGGTCGACTCGGCGACGAGCTGCTCGATCCACGAGCCGAAGCTCTCGATCGGACTGGGTAGCCGTAGTGTGAGCTTGTCGCGACCGGCAGCCGCCAGGCCCCCGGCGAAGGCTGCGAGCTGTAGCGCGGGGTTGTCATCGTCCGACCGTTCGCAGCGCTTGAGCATCGCTAGCGCGTTATCCAGCAGCCCGGCGACGTTGACCCCTATCAAGGCGGCCGGAACGAGGCCGAAGTAGCTCAACGCCGAGTAGCGACCACCGATATCAGGTGCGTTCTCGAACACACGCCGATAGCGGCGCCGCTCCGCGAGATCGGTGAGGGCTGTACCGGGGTCGGTGATCGCGATGAAGCGCGAGCCTGCGTCCGCACCAAAGCGCTTCTGCGCCTGCTCAAAGAAGTAGGCCTCGAAACTCCGCACCTCGATGGTGCCGCCACTCTTGCTGGCGACGATAAACAGCGTGCTTTCGAGGTCAGCCCAGTCCTGCGCGGCGTGGACCGCATCTGGGTCGGTGTTGTCCAATACGCGCAGCTTCAGCCCGTCGGCGCGGGCGTGACTGAGCGCGAAGACCTCTGGGCAGAGGCTCGAGCCGCCCATGCCCATGAGCAGCGCTTTGGAGAAACCCGCGCTCCGGACCTCTTTCGCGAACTTCGCGAGCGTCTCGGACTCGAGGCGCATCCGCGCCGGGGCGTCCAGCCAGCCGAGCCGATTCGCGACGGCCGCGCGCGCAGCCTCGTCTTTTGCAAACAGCGTCGGGTCGCGTCGAAACAGGCGTTCGACCGCTTGTGACCGGCGGAGCAGGTCAGCGGCCCGTTGGATAGCGGTGTCGGGCGATGTCATGCCCGACACCCTATCAGACGGGCGCGTCTTGTTGCGGCCGCCCGGCTATAGCGCGCAGGGCACGTCGGGGATGCAGACGCTGCCGACGCATCGGGTGCTGTAACACTCACCGCCGGCGGTGCAGGATTCACCGAGTCGCTTCATCGCTTTGCACTTGCCGTTCAGGCACGTAGCGTCGCCGGCGCAGCTTTGCGCCTGGCCGTCGCCGCCGCAGGCCTCCCCGTCGCCTGGAAGAGGGCCGCAAGTACCGCTGGTCATGCCGGTGGCGATCACGCAGTACTCGTCGTTCGGGCACATGTCCGGGAACGAAGCGAAGCATGCCTCGCCAGATGCTACGGGCTTCTTGCAGGTGGAGACGACGGCCATGCCGACGTTCAACCCCGTGGCTCTGGGCAACTTGCTCGGTGACAGTGGCGCAGCGGCAGCTACGCCTACACCAGCGGAAGAACTGGCTCCACCCTTGTTTTCTGCGCCGCCGTCTTCGCCTGCAGAAGAACAATTGAGCCATGATTTGCCGGAGCCACCTGCGTTCACGCCGGAACCACCTGCGTTCACGCCGGAACCGCCAGCATTTACGCCGGAACCTCCTGCGTTTACACCGGAACCTCCTGCGTTTA
>JAUIKB010000362.1 GCA_030430975.1 Polyangia bacterium | reverse complement strand
GGTGAAGAGCAATATGACGACGGTGATGACGATGCTGCTGACCATTGGGCGACAGCGTACCACGGCGTCTTTTTCAGTAGGGCAATCAACGCGGCTTCCCCCGTGCCCTCAGCGTCGGCTCGGCTTACCGTCACGCCCGGCTCGCGCCTCGTTCAGTGGGGCCTGCCCCGTGGCGCTCGTGAGTGCACGCGGTTGACATCTCCAGCCGGAGGCCTAGAATAAGAATCTCATTCGTATTTCTGGCGTCGGCAGTGATGTGTTTAACTCTATGAAATTATTATTGATTATTGTGGGGCAACGATGCTGCGTCGGTGTTCCGATGTCGGAGTCACGGTGACCGACGCCGAGGAGCACACGTCCGCCGCTTCGACGGCGCCCGCGCAGGCGCTTCGATCGGTTGCGCGCCCGAAGCAAGCTCGCAGCGAGCAGACGCTGAATCGTCTGCTCGACGCCGCCGAAACGCTCATCGTCGAGCGGGGCGTCGGTGCCCTGTCGATCCCGGAGATCGTGCAGGCGGCGGGCTCTTCGGTCGGAGGCTTCTACGCGCGCTTCAAAGGCAAGGACGAGCTGCTGCGCGCGCTAGAGGAGCGGTTTGTCGGGCGGCTGGAGGCCGAGCTGATGGCGGTCACCGAGCCAAGCGTTTGGGCGGACAAACCCGCGCGCGAGATCGTCGACGGCTTCGTTCGGGCGCTGGTGGCCAGCTATCGCAAGAATCGCAACCTGATCCAAGCGTTTGTCCTGAGCGCGGCGGCCGACCACGAGATGTGGCGCGAGGGGCGACGGTTGCGGCAGCGGATGTCGCTTCAGGTCGCCACGTTGCTGGGCGGGCGAGCATCGGAGATCGCTCATCCGAATCCGGCCGTGGCGCTCGACACAGCGCTGTTCATGGTGCTGGGTGTGCTGCAGCAGATGGTTATCTTTGGAGAAATACGCGCCGGCGGTTCAGTTCTGGATGATGACCAGATCCGCGCCGAACTCGTGCGTGGCGTGACAGCGTATCTTGGCATTGACGCGGTCGCGGTGACCTAGCGACACGGACTAATGAGCGGACTCGGCCACAACAAATAGCCCACAAGCGCGCCTGGGCGGCGCAGGACGGAATCACGATGGATTACAAGCAACACAACCCGGTTCCCCTTCCCAAGTACGGGCAGCACCACACGATTCGGTCGACCATGGATACCGTGTTTGACTGGGAGTATTCGCTCAAAGAGAAAAAGCTGCTGCAGCTATACGAAAAGGGCAAGGCGCAGACCTGGAACGCGACGCAGCTCGACTGGACCACGGACGTTGACGTCGAGCGCATCGCACACGAGTCGCAGGTCGACGTGTTCATGAACACGTACATGGCGCCGCCGAAGACGCTTACGCGCGAGGAGGCCGTGAAGCTTCGCGTTAACATGAACGCGTTTATGTTGTCCCAGTTCCTGCACGGCGAGCAGGGCGCGCTGGTCGCTTCGGCAAAGATAGTTCAGACTGTGCCGTGGGAAGAGGCGAAGTTCTACGCCGCTAACCAGGTCGCCGACGAAGCTCGCCACGTCGAGGTGTACCATCGCTACCTCACGGAAAAGTTAGGCGTGTCTTACGAGGTTCATCCCAGTCTTGGGACGCTGCTCGAGGACATCGTCACCGACTCGCGGTGGGACGTTACCTATCTCGGGATGCAGATCATGGTCGAGGGTCTGGCCCTGGCCGCGTTCGGCATGATGCGGATGATCATGTCGAATGAGCCACTGATTCAGGACATCACGGCGCGGATCATGGCCGATGAATCCCGACACGTCGCGTTCGGAGTGCTGTCGCTGCAGAAGGCGTACGCCGGCGGCTTCACCGCTCAAGAGATGAAGGAGCGCGAGGACTTCATTATCGAGTCCGCCTACCTGCTGCGTGATCGACTGCTAATGCACCAGGTTTTCGAGCGCATTGGCTGGGATCCTAAGATCTGGGTCAAGTGGATGCAGGAGTCGAAGTTCAATCAAGCGTTTCGGCAGATGATGTTCTCGAAGATCGTGCCAAATCTGAAGCGGCTCGGACTGCTGACACCGCGCGTTCGCGAAGCCTTCGCCACGTTGGATATCTTGCGATTCGAGAACGATAAGGACTCCGTCGAGCAGCCGGAAGTCGCTCCGCCGGAGGAACTGGTGTCACTGCTGATGAACTTCCTGGCGGGAAACACCGACGTTCAGCAAAGCGCGCCGGCCTGAGCTAGGCTTCGGTCGATGGCACGCGCCGGTTACCGCAGACAAGCGCTTCGTTGCCCTGGCTGCGGTGACACCATGACCGAGCGGAGTACCGACGTGGCACATGTCGACGTGTGCGATAGCTGCGCCGGTATTTGGATCGACTGGTTCGATGGCGGACTGCACGCGGTGGCCGTGAGCGCGGCACCCCTGCCTGTTGGCTCGCGCGCGACTCAGCAGGGCGACGGAACCTGTCCCCTTTGCCGACAGCAGCTGGTCATTGAACCGATGCCGGATACCCAAGGCGGGTCCGTGCATCGCTGCGGCGCTTGCCACGGCGCCTGGGTATCACGCGAGCATTTCGATCAGCTGGTTCTCAATGAGCCGGCCGACTCGACGCCGCTGGACGAAGCCAGCGGCTGGAGCTGGATCGGACAGAAGCTCCAGCGCTGGTTCGGTTGGTAACTTAGCGCTTCTTGCGGCGGATCTTGATCTTGCGCCCGCGCTTCTTAACGACCTTGGCGAGACCGAGGTGCTGCCTAGTACCGAGGTGATACAGCATGCCGTTGGCGACATCTTGCTTGGCGCCCGCAGTGCTCAGGTACTTCCACAGGTCGCTCTTGGCTTTGAGCTCAGTCGTCTTGCTGTAGATCTTTTGCGCGAGCGAGCGCACGCGCGCAGCTGACAGCTGCTTGGACGCGAGCAGGAACGATGACGTGGTGAGCGTCGTCTGTGCGCCTTCTTGCCACGGGTAGGTGCCGGCCGGGATCGGCTCGATGCGGTAGGTCCATTTGATGCCGCCGGGGAGCTGGTACGAGGTCGGAATGTTCAACAGCTCGATGTTCTTCGAAGCATCCTTAGGAATACCTTTGAGAAGTGGCATGCCGGGGGACGTAGTGATGAACATGGCGTCGACCTCGCCAGACTGCACCTTCTTGATGGCTTCCTCGTAGGGTAGCTTAGAAATCCCCTTGGTTTCTTTTTGGATATTGACGTTGTTGATGTACGCCATGACCGTAAACGCGCTGACCAGCGAGCCGGACTTGTCGGGGCCGACGGCAAGCTTTTTGCCTTTTAGGTCGGCCAGGGTCGAGATCTTCGCCTTCTTGTTGACGATGATGTGCACGTACTCGGGGTTGAGCCGAGCCACGATCTGGCAGCTGTTTGCCTGATTGGCGCGCGTCCCACCCATTTTCACGAACATCATGATGGTGTCGTACTGGGCTATGCCGAGGTTAAACTGGTTGGTGCCCAGCTTTTCGATGTTGGCGAACGAACCGGCGGACTCCGTGATCGTCAGCTTGTCGCCAATCACCGAGTTCAACTCGGTCGCGGCCCTGTAGTAGTTGCCCGTCTTGGACCCGGTAATGATGGTGTATTTCGACGCCTCTTCGACGGCGGCGCCGACCTTCTCGGCGCCCTCTTTGAGTTCCTTCATCTTCTTGCAAGAGATGAGGGGGACAACCAGGGACGCCGCCAGCGCGGTCTGCAACATGGTGGTCGTGAAGTGTCGACGATTCATTGGATACCTTCTCGAAGCGGTGAATCTGAGTGCTGCCACAGCAGCGGGTGGCGCCGACTATAACGGGAAGGGCGCGAGAATCAGCAGCGCGTTCGATGATCGATTACCGTTCACCATCCGCAGATGCATAACCACCTGAAACCAGAGCGGATTATCGTCGGTCTCGGTCGGCCGGGCGGCAGGTGATCACGAAATGATCAGCGACCGATTGCCGATTCATGCGCTTCGGGACGAATTCGAGCGGCGGACCGGCGACCCACTCGTGATCTCGTCGCCGACGGGGTCCGGCAAGTCCACCGAGGTGCCGCGCTGGTGCAGCGGTCGGACGCTGGTCGTTGAGCCTCGGCGGGTCGCGTGTCGGGCGCTGGCAGCTCGTATCGCCGAGCTGGAGTCGTCGTCGCTCGGCGATGTGGTTGGCTACCACGTGCGCGATGACCGACAGGCCTCCGACGCGACGCGGATTCTGTTCGCGACGCCCGGCATCGTGCTGCAGCGCACCGCCATGCTCGACGAGTTCGAGCGCGTGATCCTCGACGAGTTTCACGAGCGCCGTCTGGATACGGACCTGTTGTACGCCCTGCTCCACGAACGCCGGCCTGGTCCGATCGTCATGAGTGCGACTCTGGATGGCGACCGAGTCGCCCAGCATCTCGGGGGCGTCCATCTTCAGGCGGAGGGTAGGGCGTTTCCCGTGGATGTTCGGTATCTCGGAGGTGAACTGCTTCCCGATCCGCATGGCTTGGAGCGGCGGGTGCTCAAGGCCGTCGAAATAGCGGCGACCCTTGAAGGTCACGTGTTGGTGTTTCTGCCGGGCAAAGGTGAGATAGCCGCTGTTGCAGAACGACTCCGGTACCTAAGTGGCTGGGAACTCTTCGAGCTGCACGGCGGGCAATCGCTTCAGCAGCAAGCGAAAGTGTTCGCGGACCGTCCGAAGCGGAAGCTCGTGCTCACGACGAACGTCGCCGAAACCAGCGTGACCGTGCCCGGCGTAGGGGTTGTGATCGACTCGGGCCTGGTGCGGCGGACTCGTTACCATCGTGGGCGTGGCTATTTGACGCTCACGCCGATCGCGCGGGACAGTGCCGATCAGCGCGCCGGCAGGGCCGGGCGGACCCAAGCCGGCACCTGCCTGCGGTTATGGGAGGCCGCGGGCCAGCTGCAGCCCGCTACCCCGCCGGAGATCTTTCGAGAGTCCCTGGTGCCGCTTCTATTGAGTGCGGCCGCGTGCGGTCGGCGCGTCGACGATCTCGACTTTCTGGACGCGCCGCACGCCCACGCGCTGTCGGCCGCTCAGTCGGAGCTTGAGAACCTCGGTGCGCTCAGTGGCGGCGAGCTAACGGACGCCGGCCGCGCGCTGTTCGGGCTGCCGATCGATCCCTGGCTTGGTCGGCTGCTGGTCGAAGCCCGGGGCACGGCCAGTGCCCACGACGCTGTGGATCTCGCGGCTGCTTTGGCCGTCGGGAGACAGCTGTTTCGCGAGCGGCCGGATGACCCGGACGATGACCTGCGGCGAGGCGGTTGCGACGCGACCGCCCTCATCGAGGCGGTAAGAAACGGTCGCGTCGGTCAGCACGGGCTTTCAAAACCGGCGCTCAGTGAAGCGCGTTCCAACGCCAAGCGCCTGCGCCGCGCGCTTGGGCTGCAGGGCGCTGTGGACACGGCGCCGGACGTTGCGGAGCTGATGCGCGTCATCATTCGCGCGGACCCGCGAGCGTGTCACGTGGCTCGGCGTCGCAAACGGCGGACGACGTTTAGCAATGGTGGGACCGAGATTGAGCTCGGGCGTCAGAGCGCCGTCGAGGTGACGGACAAGCTGGAGGCGATCGTCGTGTTCGAAACCCGAGCGATCGGCACCGGGCCACGCGGCACGAAGCTGCTCGCCACCGCAGCGAGTCCGATTCGGTTCAAGACGATGGCGGCGCTCGGCGTCGGTGAGGCGCGCGTGGGTCGAGTCGACATCGACGCGGGTCGGCTAGTCGCGAAGGTCGAACGTCACTATGCGGGCAAGGTGCTTCACGTCGACGAGCGGCGCCCCGACGGTCAGCTCGCCCGGGACGCGATCGTGCAGCTCTACCTGGCGGGCCGCCTGTTTCGCAAAGCGCGTATGCTGTCCGAGCAGCGACTGACGGTCCATCGCCTCGGCGCGGAGCTGGCGAAACGGCGGGAGATCTTTGCCGACCCGGGCGACTTCATTCAGGAGCATTTGGAAGACTGGGCCGCACGCCGGATCGGTGAGCTGGGCGTGGAGACCGGTGATGATCTGCAGCTGCTGTCGCCGTCGGACCTCACGGCGCCGGACGTGCCAGCGGAGGTCAAATCATCGCTTGAGGAATCGTATCCGACCCAGCTGCAGCTTGGCGACATTCGGTATCGTCTCGAGTATCAGCTGGACAAACGACAGGTGATTTGCCATCAAGTCGGCGGCACGCGCAAGACGCCACCACCGGTCTCGTTCTTTCCACGATTTGCCGGACTGAAACTCATCGTCGAGGCCGGCGGAACGCTGCACACCCTGCGCCAGCGGTGAGCCGTATGGCTGTGACGAAGCGCGGCTAG
>JAUIKB010000361.1 GCA_030430975.1 Polyangia bacterium | reverse complement strand
CTGACCCCGACGATGACGCCCTCGGCGCCGTCCATCGCCGTCTCAATCTCGCGATGCTGATACCCGACGACACCGCTCGGCACCGACCAGTTTAGCTTCGGGTGCAGGCCGCGGCGACGCACTGAGTCGATGATATCTTCGTCGAGATGAGTGCCGACTAGACGGATCTCGTGACCGTTGTCAGCCAAGGGCGCACACAGCGCCGTCCCCATCATTCCGGCACCGAGGATCGCGATCGTCGCCATGCCCGCGAGCATAGAGCAAAGCCCGACGGGCGCCGAGGTGATCGCTATCGTGACGCGCGGGGCATCGCTGTGCGCTCCGGGCACCGGAGCAAGCGGGGCACGAAATGCGTCTTGCGCTGCTTAGCGTCACCGCCGTGATACTCCTGTTGAGCCGACAGCTGAGCGTCGAGGGTTGCGCGTAGCGCACCTGCGACCTTTGCCTCGGCGACGAGACGATTCTGCTTCTCGCGCGGGTCTTGAGCCAAGTTGAACAGGTACATCGCGCCGCTCGTGCGCTCCATGATCATCTTCCACGGCCAACACCCCAGTGCCTCCGCGTTACGAATACCCTGGATATTCAGGTAGATCCCACCGGGGCGGTCGTCGTCACCATCGATCACCGGCTTGAGTGACGTGCCTTGATACGCCGGGTGCGGGGGCAGCCCGGCCAGCTCGACGACGGTCGGCATGATGTCCAAATGAGAGACCGGCACGTCGACGTCGTTCGCCGCAAGCCGCTTCGGCCAGTGCATCAATAGCGGGACGCGCGCCTCCTCGTCATACAACGTCTTGCCGTGGGTCACGCCACCGTGTTCGAAGAACGCCTCGCCGTGATCAGCGGTCAGCACGATCAGCGTGTCGTCCAGCTGATTCGAGTCGCGCAGACCTTTCAGTAGTAGCCCCACTTGTCGGTCGACGTAGGCCAGCGCGTTGTCGTAGCGATTGACGACCCTGCTTAGGTCTTTCTGGCCATAGCCTAGGTAGTTGAAGCGCCCGGTCGGATCGCTGGGTTGAAACGGTCGGGGTTGACCAGCCGGTATCTTGTACGGAAAATGCGTCATCTGCAGGTTGACGTACAGCGACCAGCCGTCTCCTGCTGCGGCTCGGCTCGCGATCCAGTCGCTGGCGCGCGCGGCGGTAACATGATCCGGAACAACCCGTTCGCTGCCGGTATCGATATGGGTGCCCTCGTAGGAGGGCGCATGCCAGAACTCGGTCGTCGTGCCTGTGTGCTGAAAACGAATCATGCCCTGCCACGACTCGTCCTGGCTCGATATCGTTGCCGTGCGGTGCCCTGCCAAATGGAACACGTCGTGGGGCAGCACGCGCGGATAGTCGAGCTTGTGATACATATCGAGCGCCGTGCCACGACGCGGAAAGAGAGACGAGAGCACCGCCATCTGCGCGTAGTTGGAGTGCGTTGCGGTGGTGTACGCCCTGCGAAACCTCACCGAGTTGCTCGCCAGCCGATCGATGTTCGGCGTCGTCCGGCGTTTCGCCCCCATGTAACCCAAGCGCTCGACCGCGATCGATTCCAGCATGATAAGCAGGAAGTTCGGTCGTGGCCGCTTAACGGACGCAGCCGCTGCCCACAGCTTGCCCGAAGACAGCGGCAGCCCAGGTGTCGCCGCCGGTGGCCCCTCCGCCGGATCTTCGACCTCCGGCATGGTCCACACTGGCTCGATCGAACCGACTAGCGCTAGCTCTGGAGCTGCGCGCCAAGCTCCCCGCAGGGTTGGCTTGCCGCCCACGCCGATCGCCGCCGCGCCCACCGTGCCGAGCGACAACACCGCGATCAGCGTCGCGCCCAGACGTCGCGGCCTGCCGGGACGCAGCCATCGAAACACCAGCACCGACGCAACCGCCACGGCAATCGCCATCGCGACCGTGTAGCCGCGGTAGCCGACCAACACGACGTGCACGAAGTGTTGCCAGCTGCTCACGCAGAACTGGACGCCGCCGACGGTCATGAACGAGCCCGACAGCACTCGCACCGCCAGTCCGATGCCGTGACCGAGAAGCGCAACGGCCAACAGTACCGTCGTCATCGCGCGCGACGCCTGCCGGGCCCGACGCCAGCGCACGACCGCGCTGCCGAGAAGACCGCATAGCCCAACCCACACGCTGTACGACACGGTGATCAAGGCCACGGCCAACAGCCTCTGACCGGCGGTGATGGGCTCGAGTGCCGCGACCTCGGCAGCGCCCAGCGCCCAGATCGCGAGCTGATCGAGCGTCGCGAGCCCGAACCCCAGGATCGCGCCCACCCATAAGTGGTGGGCGAGCCAAGAGCTAGCTGACGGCGCCGGGACAGAATCGGCTGAGATAGGGCGAGAACGCGACATCGGCGAAACACGCAGCTTACCTATCGCGCGCAGGTCGCGAGAAGTATTCGACAAATAGTTACAATGTCTTACATTCTGGGCTGGGTGCCGAACGACCAACCACATCCGATCGTTGTGGTCGTCAACCCCAACTCCCGAAAGAACCGGCGAATCGGTGATCGCGCCGAGCGACTTCGGGCGGCGGGCGGCGATCTGGTCGACGTGGTCGAGACCGCGAATCTGGTCGACCTGAGTCGGGTATTGGCTCCAAGGCTGCGCACCGGCGTGCGCTACCTGGTGGCGGACGGCGGGGACGGCGCGTTCCACTGGACGCTGAACGAAACCCTCCGCCAGCTAGGCGCTGACCGGTTGCCGATCATGGTGCCGACGCGGGCCGGCACCATCGACTTCGTTGCGCACAAGGCCGGCATACGCGGCGTATCCGAGGGCATCGTCCGGCGCCTGTCCCGCCACGTCGCCGA
The DNA here is from genome assembly GCA_030430975.1 of Polyangia bacterium. GTDB lineage: Bacteria > Myxococcota_A > Polyangia > Polyangiales > Polyangiaceae > JAUIKB01. Next base: position 3,467 of record JAUIKB010000361.1, on the reverse strand, counting down.
AGACAGCGCGCCGCCCACCGTACGACTGGACAGCGTACGACTCACCGATGACGACGGGTTCGACCGCATCGGCTTTGCCATGGCGATCGGTGGCGTCGGCCAGCGTTTCTTTGACAAGTACTACGAGCACGACGACCCGTCGCCGACCACCATCGTGAACATCGTCTCCCGAACCGTGGCCTCGTTCGCAGCCAAGGCCGCCGGACGGCGCGGGGAGTACGCCGATCAGCTGTTCCGGCCCACCTCGGCGATCGTCACAGTTGACGGTAAGCGATTGCCGGAAACGGAACACGGAGCAATCCACGTCGGCGCATTCGAGATCTCCTTGGGCGGCGTCTTTCGGGTGTTTCCGCTCGCTCGGGCATCGGGCGTGCTGCACATCCAGGCCGGCGCGATCACTCCCATCGAGATGATCCGCGCACTCCCGAGTCTCGTTCGGGGTGGCCCCATTCCGAGCAAACGGATGCTCGACGCGTCCGGATACACGATGCGGGTTCAAGCATGCGGCGACGAACTGCTGAATCCGATTGTCGACGGCGAGCAGTTCCGTGACCTCGAACGATTGGATGTTTCGGTCGGACCCAAGATCCGCGTCGCCGTGGTCGATGGGCGTGCGTAGCCTGCTGCTCTGGGCAGCACTGGCGACGGGGTGCTCCGGGGCCACGGCAGCAGCTCCTCCCTCCGACAGCCCGCACGACCCGGCTCCTGAGCAGACCGAGCGCGACCCTCTCGACTTGATGAGCGTACCCGACGAGTACGCTGAGCGTCCGATCAGCCGGGATGCCGGCGAGGAGTACTTCGGAGAGTTCGGAATGGGCGACCCATACAGCGCGGGCATCGCCTACCCGGTGCTGCTCGCGCTGCTGTCGCTGTACCCAAGCGAGCTCGGCGGCAACGTCGCCGAGTTCACGAAACGCTTTGGGTTCATTCCCGCTGAGGACTCGCCGCTACCGGTGGGCTTCCATCTAACCGAAGATCCCCTGACGAATGTGTCGTTTGCAGTGATGAACTGCCAGGTGTGTCACTCCGCGCGGCTCAAGGTCGCCGGCAACACGCAGGTCGTGCTGGGGCTCGGCAACAAACGGCTGCGCATTCATGAGTACGACGCGGCGCTCATGAAGATCGCGCCTCGGCTGGAGTTCAAAGCGTTGCTCGCCGCCGCCACGCGAGCAGCTTCCAAGGCGCGGACGCGCTGGCCGCTCGACATGCGGGCCCCGATCATCACCAACACGATCGAGGGCTTTCGGCGACGGGTCGCGTCGCGGGGCGCGGGCGTGAAGCGGCTCCGCGGCGGCAAGCCTGGCCGGGTCGCGACGATCGGAGGCTTCACCCTCGCGATGAACTATCACAACCAGACAAACGTCCCGCTGCCGCAACGGATCGGCTGGGTCAAGATCCCCGACGTGTTGCCATGGCGATGGCGAACGACGAACAGCTTCGACGGCGTCGTTAAGGGCTCGCCGGTGGCGCTGGTAGCCGAGGCCGACTTCGCGTTCGGAGTCCGACCCAAGTGGTACGAGGCGCAGCGCCACATCGCCACGTCGATGTTCCTGTACCTGAAGTCGTTCGAGCGCGACTTGCCTTTTCCAGGTCCGATCGACCAGCCCCGCGCTCAAGCCGGGTTCGGGGTGTTCAACGACAAGTGCGCCGGCTGCCACGGACACTATCAAGCGCCGGGCGCCGAGCTTCCGGAGGTGAGCTATCACGAATCCGTGATCGGCAAGGCGATCCTCAAGACGGACACGGTTCGCCTCGAAGCGGTCACGACGGCCTTCGTGGACGCCGCCAATGCCCAAGCCGCGACGCGCGGACTGACGCACGCCGAGCAAACCGGCGGCTACGTGCCGCGGCCGCTCGTGAACGTTTGGGCGCGCGGCCTATTTGGTCATAACGGCGCCTGGCCGACTCTTAAGGTACTCGCCACGCCGCCAGCTGATCGTCCGACGCGCTACGTGGTTATGACGGACGCCGAGTACGATCTACAGCAGATAGGCACACGCTACCGCACTATCAAACCCGATGAAGCGCCAACGCTCGCGCCAGGCGAATACATCTACGACAGCACTCAAGCCGGCTTCGGCGTTCAGGGCCACGAGTTTCTAAGTCAGCTGCCGGCGACTGACCGCGGCGCGGTGATCGAGTACCTGAAGACGCTGTAGCGCTACGAATCGGCTTCGACACTCAGGTGCAGGTGATGCTCCTTGGCCACGGAGCCGAGCGTCTCTCGGAGTGCCGCCGCCGTTAGCTCCGACGGCAGCACGACGCGTGCGGCAAGCCGAAACATGGGTGTGCCCGAGTGGGGCGCCGGCGTAACATGCGACTCGAACGCGATGACGCTCACGTCGTGATCGCTAAGCACGGAAGAGACCGCGTCGACGATGCCCGATTGGTCGTGACCCTCGGCGCGTAAGAGGTACACGGGACCCGAGTCCGCCGGAGCCGCGGTATCTCGAACAAGCACCGTCAACCCGAGCGACTCGCCGAGCGACTCGGTTTCGGCCTCGACCGAGGCGAGTTGCTCAGGAGTCCCCGAAAACAGCAGTATCAGAGCGAACTCGCCGCCCAGGATCGCCATGCGCGAATCTTCGAGGTTGCAACCTGCATTGTGGATCATTTGAGAGATCGCGCGAACCAGGCCCGTCCTGTCGGGACCGATTGCGGTCAGCGCTTTGAATCGAGAATTCGACATGCCCATGACCCTAACGTGTTTTCATCGATTGCCTGGTAAGTTCCGTAAGTGCAGCCTGCTGATGAGGACAAGCGACGCCCGCGCTCGTACCGAGTCGCGCGCTGCACTGGCTGCCGGGTGCCGAAACGCTGGTGCTTCTGCGATCGCATCTCGCGTGTCGATTCGAAGACCGAAATCGTGATCGCAATGCATTTTTTGGAACAGCGGCGCACTTCCAATACCGCCTGGCTGGCTGCGCGTGCGCTCGAACGGTGCTCGATCGTGCTGCGCGGCATCAAGAACACGCCGTTCGACGCCTCGACAGTCGCGAAGCCGCCACCCGGCGGTTCGACGCTTCTGCTTTACGCTACAGAAAACGCCCGCCCGCTCGACCAACACCTCGTGCAAACCATGCCCCGCCCAATAAAGCTCGTCGTCCCAGACGGAACGTGGGGACAGACGCGTCGGATGCTGCATCGAGAGCCCGAGCTGCGCGGCCTGCCGGCGGTTCGCGTCGCCTCGGGCCCTGCATCGATCTATCGGCTGCGCCGGTCGTCGAAGCCTTATCAACTGTGCACACTGGAAGCGATCGCTCGTTTTGCCGGGATTGCGATCGAACGCCCGCGAGCTCAGGCGGCACTTCGGGAAAGTGAAGAGCGTTTTCGCGCCCTGACGAATGCAACCTCGGACGTCGTCTATTCCATGAGCGCAGACTGGACGGAGATGCGACGCCTGGATGGACGAGAATTGATCTCCAACTCAGTTCAGCCTCGCCGGAACTGGCTGGAAACATACATTC
>JAUIKB010000360.1 GCA_030430975.1 Polyangia bacterium | reverse complement strand
CAGACGACGGAACGAACCATGTTGGTGTCTATGCTCCGGTTTGAGCACCGATCGGGGGTCCCGGCCCCCTGTGACGGATCGGTCCGAATGTCGATTCCGGTGGCGCCGTCCCATCTTGGCACCCACCATCCGCCGTCATGTCACCGCAGCGCATCCTGGTCCTAACGGGCGACCACCACTTGGGCGATTCGACTAAGCACGGGGGTGCGTATTCGGAGGGCGATCTCGCCCTACACCGCGCCATGTGCGAAGCGTTCGAGTCCGTGGGCCGGTTTGAGGTGTCGGTTCTGAACGACCACGCCAAGCTGTTCGACACGCTTCGGACCGCCGCGCCCGATCTCGTCGTCAACTTCTGCGATACCGGCTACTGCAACATCGCGTCTCAGGAGCTGCACATCGCCGCGCTGCTCGAGATGTTCGATATTCCGTACACCGGGGCGCCCCCTCAGGCGATGGTGCTGGCGTACGACAAGTCGCTTGTCGCGATGATCGCGCGTTCCCTCGGCATCGCGGTGCCCACCGAAGCGTTGCTGGCTCCCGAAGCGAGCGTCGAATCATTGGATGTGCCGTTCCCGGCGTTCGTGAAACCGTCGCGCGGCGACGGCAGCGTCGGCATCGATCGGCGTGCGTTGGTTCACAACGGTGACGAGCTGGCCGCTCAAGTTGCCTGGCTCCGTGAGACGCTGCCGCCGCAGGTGTTGTTAATTCAGGAGTATCTGCCAGGTCCGGAGTATGGATTGGCGCTGATAGGTAACCCAGGCGCGTTCCGGGCGCTGCCGATGCTGCAGGTCGACTTTTCGAATCTGCCCGACGGTCTACCGCAGATACTGGCGTTCGAATCGAAGACCGGTCCGTCCAATCCGTACGACGACATCGGCATCGCTCGCGCCACTTTAGACGCGGAAACGGTGGGTCGGCTAACCGCGCACGCCGAGCGCTTGTTCGAGCGGCTGGGTTGCCGCGACTACGCCCGGTTCGATTTCCGCGCTGCGGCTGAAGGAACCATCAAGCTCATGGAAGTGAATCCCAACCCGGCGTGGAGTCGCGAAGCCAAGCTAGCGCGCATGGCAAATTTCGACGGTCTCGAATATCCACAATTGATGGAGCTGCTGGTGGACACGGCGTGGGCGCGTCATGGTGCCGGGCGGTGAGTGATCTCGGGTGGAAGCTGCTCCTCACAGCGTTGTTCATCGCTATCAACGGCTTCTTCGTCGCCGCTGAGTTCAGCTTCGTCAAAGTCCGCCGCAGCCGCATCGATGCGCTCGCCGCTGAAGGCGATCGCAAGGCGGTTGTCGCCCAGCACATCCTGAGCCACCTCGATCTTTATCTATCCGCCTGCCAGCTGGGTATTACGATCTCCAGTCTGGTCCTCGGTTGGCTTGCCGAGCCGGCGGTCGCCGAACTGCTGATCCACGGCGCACGCTCGGCCGGGCTCGACATTGCCGAGGGTGGTTGGGTGCGGGTCGCCGCGCTGGTCATCGCGCTCACGTTCATCACGATCCTGCACATGACGATCGGCGAGCAGGCGCCCAAGGTGCTGGCGATCCATCGAGCCGAAGCGCTCACGCTCGTCTTCGCATACCCGTTACGCATATTCGTCGCAGTGCTGAAGCCGTTGATCGCGTTGATCAACGTGATCTCGAACGGGATGGTTCGGCTCGTCGGTTTGACCAACGTGTCCGAGCACGATGAGTCCCCGAGTACGGAGGAACTCAAAGCGCTGCTGACCTCGTCGGCCGCTGCTGGCTACATCACGCCGCGGCAGCGAACGTTCGGCGAGAACGTGCTGGGGATCGTCAACGTCGAGGTGCGGCACGTGATGATTCCGCGAGTCGATTTGGTCATGTTGAAAGCCAAGCGATCCGCTGAGGACAACCTGGCGGTGATCCTCAAGAGCGGGCACACGCGCTTTCCATGGTGCGACGGTGAAGACTTCGAATCGGTGACCGGGCTGGTTCACGCGCGGGACGTCTTGAAGCGCCTACTGCGAAAGAAGCCCGTCGACTTTCACGACTTCGTCCGGAAGATGCCGGTAGTGCCGCGTAGCCAACCGCTGGGGCGGTTCATCGTCGAATCCCAGCAGCGTCGAACCCACTGCGCGGTCGTTGTCGACGAGCACGGCACGGCGGTTGGGATGGTGTTTCTCGAAGACGCGCTGGAAGAGATCGTCGGACCGATGCAAGACGAGTTTGACGTTGGCGATCCGGTGGACCCGCGTATCGCGGAGGAGCACGAAGGCGTTCTCAGGGTGCCTGGCGGTCACCGACTAGCCGAAGTCGCCGACATGCTGAACACGCCGCTCGAGAGCGACGCGGAGACGATAGGCGGCTACGTGCTGGAGCAATTGGGACGAATTCCGGAGACGGGCGACACCCTGACCATCGGCGCCCACGACGTCACGGTGACCCGCATGTCGAAGCATCGCGTTCTGGCGCTCGAGTTCCGACGGTAGGACGCTTCGAGCATCGCCACACGCGCGGCGTGATCCGAGCTAGGGATCCCACCGATGGTCCACCACATAGAAGTCCAGGTTCTCATCCTGCTCCTCATCGCGTCGTTCGTTGGGATGATCGCACGACGGCTGAAGGTTCCGTACACGCTCGCGCTGGTGGTCGCAGGTTTGGGGCTTGGCTTTCTGAAGCTGGAGCCGCTTCGAGGTGTGGCGCTGACGCAGGAGCTGCTCATGCTGCTGTTCCTGCCGCCGTTGTTGTTCGAGGCGGCCTACCACCTGCCGTTCAAGGACGTTCGCAAAAACGCCGCGCACATCGTGTTCTTGGCCGTGTTCGGCGTGTTTTTCTGCGTCGCCGTTACCGCGGTTCTGACCTACGCGGGTTTGGCCGGGTTTGGCTTGATGACGTCGCTGACGTGGGGCCATGCCTTCCTGTTTGGTGCCGTGATCGCGGCCACCGATCCGATCAGCGTCTTAGCCCTGTTTAAGGAAGTGGGCGCGCCAAAGCGGCTCTACCAGCTGGTCGAAGGGGAGTCGCTCGTGAACGACGGCGTCGCGGTCGTGTTGTTCCTGATCATTTCAGTCGTTCTCGGCTTGCCCGATCTCCACGGAAAGCACCCAGCGCTATCCGGAGCGCAACACATCATCACGTTTGCCGTCGTGACGTTCTTCAAGACCGGCGTCGGCGGTTTGCTCGTCGGCGCTGCAGCAGGCGCGCTGGCGAGCGTTATCACGCGACAAATAGACGATCACCTGATCGAGATCACCATCACGACTATCGTAGCGTGGGGCTCGTTCCTGGTGGCGGAGCAGCTCCACGTGTCGGGAGTCCTGTCGACCGTGGCTGCTGGTGTCATGATGGGTTCATTCGGGAAGCACTACGGCATGTCGGCTTCCACGCGCGTGGCTGTGCAAGACTTTTGGCAGTACCTCGGTTTCGTTTCGAACTCCTTCATCTTCCTGCTGATCGGTCTGGAGCTAACGCCGAGCGCGCTGGTGAAATACGGGCCGCTGATCGGGGTTGGCTTCGTGGCGGTTGTCGGAGCACGCGCGCTGCTGATCTACGGCGGGATGCCGCTCCTCGATCGGATCGCGGTGCCTGTACCTTCGCGATGGCGGCACGTGATGGTGTGGGGCGGCCTACGGGGATCGCTTTCGATGGTGCTCGTGCTCGGGCTGCCGAGTTCTTTTGCGGGTCGGACTGAGCTGGTCCACCTAGTATTCGGTGTTGTGGGGGCTTCGCTGTTCCTTCAGGGCTTGACCGTCGCGCCCCTCATGCGGTGGCTGAAAGTGATCGGAGACGGAGGCGTCGCGACGAGCCGTCACTACGAACTCGCGCGTGGACGAGCGATCGCCGCGCGGCGTGTCCTAGTCGAGGCGGACCGACTGGTCCACGAGGGCCTCTTGGACGAAGCGAGCCACGCCCGGCTTCGTGTGCACTACGAGCGCCGTCATCAAGAGTCGCGGGAGGCGGCGCGCATGCTGGCCGGTGACTCCGCCCAGCCAGAGCGATTGCTCGAGGCCTCTCGCACGCTGAGTCTGGTTGAGCAAGAGGCGATCGCCCACACGGCCCACGCGGGGGTGGTCTCCGAGTCGGTGGCGGCGGAGCTACTAGCTGAGATCGACGCGCGCACCGACGGGCTGGATCGCGCGGCGCACGAGGATGAGCAGACTCTGTTAGAGGCGGTTGACGCGGCCTATCCGGCAGGGGACCAGTAGCGGTCGCAAGCGACGTCTCGGTCACGCCCCCCGCGGCAGGTCAGTCTCCCTCAGCAGGCGGGCTGGTTGAGCCGTTCGTCGACGAACCGCGCACCATTAGGAAAGCGACGCCCAGGAACATCAACGGAATCAGACCGAACATGAGACCCACGTGGGCCATGGGGCGCTCGCCGATCTGCGCGAACCACGTCGAGCCGCCGATCGTGACGACCGGTACCGACGAGCCCGGTGGCAGCCGCGGACATTCGCCTTGATGCACGGCGCCCTCGATCTCACCTGCCTTCAGCCGTAGCCGCAGCTCACACTTCGGGTACTTGCCGCGGGTGGTGCGCTCGCGCGTCAGCACCGTCGCGCGCTCAACCTCGCCAGCGATCAAGCGAGCGTGAAAGCCGCCCGCGAGCACCTGCATGACCGCGATAAGGGCGAGCGTCCACGCACCCAGTGACAGGTACGCGCGGCGATCGTTCGGGCGCCGCAGCCCAGTAACCAGGAAGCCGATGGCGCACGCCAACGGCAACACGAGGTTGAGACCGTACACCATCAGCAGCGAGACGAGCGGACCGTGATAGAGGTGTGTTTCAGTTGGCATGCTGCGAACGGGTAACTCCCGCGGCCCCCAGCGTACCGGTGAAGCGGAAGCGATGTAACCCGTTCACCGCAGGGCGCTAGGATTGGAACCGGAACTCAGCCGCCAATCACCGCCGCGACCACGTGTACCGCCATCGCCAGCATCGTTAGCATCCCGACTCCGAACGCGATCGTGCGGTGAGGCTGCCGTGGATACAAGAGCAGCAGCGCATGCGCGATTCGCGACAAGGCGTAGATGCCAAAGTAGAGTGGGGCTCCCCAGTGCCAGGCGTTTGTCGCGACGTAGAGCGCGCCGAGTGCCAGAAACAGCGGCTGCCCCTCCGAATCGTTGCGCAACACGCGTTGGGCACGGTCGATCGTCTCGCTCTCTTTTCCGACGACTACCCCGCGCCAGTGTCGCGCGTCTTCGGCATAGCGAAACTCCCCCGAGCGCATGCGACCGCGGCCTTGAATTGAAATCAGTGCTGCGAACTTCAAGAACAACACCACAACCGAAAAAGTGTAGGACGTGACAACGAGCGGACTCATACTCGGTACATGACGTCGCGCATCACGACGCGCTTGAACGATTCGGGTGAAGACGGCCTGTCGCGAGTTTTTGAGCGTGGCGCACTGCACTTCAGCCGTAGTCAGCAGACGAGTCCGCATGCTCACTACGCGTGGAAACTCCACGTAGGCATCGACGCTCCGGTTTGGGTGCGCACTCGAAACGGACTCACGTCCGGACGCGCCGTGGTCGTGCCGCCCAACCTCGAGCACGCCACGGGAGCGATCGGATGGTCTGTCGCGGTATTCGTGGCGCCCGGATCACGCGGCACCGCGTTTCGCGGGACGCCGCCGTTCGACCTCGAAATGCTGAGCGGAGCGCGCTGCCGACGGCTCGTCGACCTGTGTCGACACTTCGAGCCGACCGCCCGCAATGACACACCCAACTTCGTCGACGAGTTGGCGCGTATCGCGCTGGACTCCCCAGCGACACCGATCGATCGGCGCGTTGAGCGCAGTCTTCAGAGGCTTCGCGAATCCCCTGGCACCCCGCTCAAGACCATCGCACAAGCGCACGGCATCACGCTCGACCGCCTGTCCCGCTTGGTTTCTCAGCAGACCGGACTACCGCTTCGGCGCCACGCGATCTGGTCGCGGCTGATGCGCTTGATGTCGGCGCCGCCGGCTCCGACCGAGCTGGCAGCCGCTGCGGTGACCGCCGGATTCTCGGATCACGCCCACATGACTCGTACGTTCCGCGCGTATCTTGGGCGCGCCCCGTCGGAGTTCCGGAGCGCCCCCGACGTCATCGCGGCTTGGTAAGATAGCGATCGGGTCAAGACTTTGGGGTGCAGGCGACACTTTCGCAACCGACGGGGTATGCTTCCTTCATGAGGCTTCGCTGGCTAATCGGGCCTGGCTCAATCGCGTTGATTCTGGCAAGCGGCTGCGGCGGCGCGACTGTGGGCGATCCCGATGGTGCGGGCGGTACGGGCAGCTCGACGGGTGGCACCGGTAGCTCGGTCGGCGGCACCGGCAGCTCGGTCGGC
>JAUIKB010000359.1 GCA_030430975.1 Polyangia bacterium | reverse complement strand
TTGTACTTGCGCACCTCGCGGAAGGCGAGGCCCTGACCCTTGAAGATCGACGTGTAGTTGCCGCTGAGCTGCTCGGTTGCGACGCGGTTTGAATGGATCTCGATGCGCCGCAGAGCTTTCAACAGCTCCTTTGGAATGCTCTTGGGCGGCGCAACCATGACGGAACTCGCGGCAGGCTACGGAACTTCAACGACTTCGAAGACGCGTCGGACGACGTCTTCGGCGGTGACTTCCTCGGCCTCGGCTTCGTAGCTTAGGACCATGCGGTGGCGCAGCACATCCGGTCCGATCGCCTTCACGTCTTCGGGAGTCACGTAGCCGCGGTGGCGGATGAACGCATGGGCTCGCGCCGCCAGGTTCAGTGCGATGCTGGCGCGCGGGCTGCCACCGAACGTGATGAGCGGGGCGAGGTCCTTGAGGCCGCGTTGCGCTGGCTCTCGCGTCGCGAAGACGACGTCGACGATGTAGTCCTTGACGCGGTCGTCGATGTAGACGTCGCGCACCACCTGGCGGGCCTCGAGCAGTTGCTTGGGGTCGGTTTGAGGTGTGATCTTGGTCGAACGCTTGGACGTCATGCGATCCATCACCGTGCGCTCCTCGTCACGGGTCGGATAGCCGACCTTGACCATCAGCATGAACCGGTCGACCTGCGCCTCCGGCAACGGATACGTGCCCTCTTGTTCGATCGGGTTCTGGGTGGCCATGACCACGAAGGGATCGGGGAGGGGGTAGGTGGTGTCGCCGATGGTGACCTGGTGCTCCTGCATCGCTTCGAGGAGGGCGCTCTGTACTTTGGCTGGGGCTCGGTTGATCTCGTCGGCGAGTACCAAGTTGGCGAAGACGGGGCCGAGCTTGGATGTGAACTCACCGGTCTTGTTGTTGTAGATGACCGTTCCGACCAGGTCGGCGGGGAGCAGGTCGGGGGTGAATTGGATGCGCGAGAACTCCGCCTGAATCGCGTCACACACTGTCTTGACGGTCAGCGTCTTGGCCAGGCCTGGGACGCCTTCGAGCAGCACGTGTCCGCCCGCGAGTAGGCCGATGAGAATGCGCTCGACCATGTACGATTGGCCGACGATGACCTTGCCGATCTCGGTCATGAGGTCGTCGACAAAGGCGCTCTCCTTGGCCACCATCTCGTTCAGCGCGCGGACGTCTTGCATCTTTCCTCCGTTGCGCCGAAATCGGCGCCGCCCGCCTATAGCGCGGGACTACGGGCGCATACAACGCCGCAGCGAGCGCATAACACGCCGCGGCGTGCGTCTATTCCCCGGTCATTTCGCAGGTTTGCTGGTTCCGGCGCGAACCGTCACCACCGGGCGCCTATCCGCGCGCGAGGTGGGCGGCCTGAACGACGACCTTCCGCGACTTGGCGGACGGCACTAGGGCGCAACCATCGCCGTCTTTCTTGCAGCGGCCGCTCACGCTTCGCAGCCAGATCTTGAAGTCTTTGCCGTTCACGACCAGCGCCCGGACCTTTTTGGCCTTGCCCCACTGCACTTCCCAGATGCCTGGCTCCAGGTCGACGAACTGTTCACCTCGCACCATCGAAGATGGGAACGTGACGACTACTTCGCTCCGCGGATCGTCCTCGGTGATGCTCGGATCCTTGATCGGGACCAATTTGGCGGTGGTAGCCGAATCGAGGTTGGTTCGTTTGGATCGGCACTTGGTCTGTCCTTCGACCTCTTTTGCGTAGCAGGACAGGATACGGCGAGCGCGGTGTGTGACTCGAACGCGGGCGCCAGGGGCCTCGCGACCGATTGCCAGCGTCGTTTCCGCGCCGGCATTGGCGGGCAGCGGAGCGAACCCAGCCACCAGCGGTAGTCCGACCAGCGCGACAGCTAAGGCTTTGCGTAACATTTGGATTCCTTCGTTCTTGGCCGATGGCCAATATTCCCCGACGTTTAGACGACGGTCCGGCCTTTTACTTCACCGGTGCCGCAGATTCGAGTCCAGCAAGCTCGCCCCGGACGCGAATTTTGGATGTAATCGTTGGATGTCGCTACGCGCGCTGGGTGAGCTGACCCGCTGGCTGGGACCTTGGGCCGCGGATGTCCGGCCCGGCGGAGTTGCCAGGGCAACGTTTGCGGTGCCTTCGCGCTCGGCATGCGTTCAGACGCACGTTTTTCGTGGACGCTGTCCGGTGCGGGGCATGTATGTCGTCGTGCCTGGTCTCCACTACGACGGACCCGACGACGTCCGCCTCGACAGGTTCTGCCGCGTGCTGGCCAGATCTGGATTTTGCGTGGTCGCTCCGAAGCTGCCGCACGCTGAGGCGTTGCTGATCCACCCGCAAACCGCGGACCATCTCGAGGACGTTTGCCGTTACTTCGCTCACCGCTCGGCTAGCCCGCCACCCGTGCTCTTTTCGATTTCGTTCGGGTCGTTGCCGGCGTTGACGGTCGCTGGCCGCCTCGGTCGTCGCGTCGATGCGGTGGTGACCTTCGGCGGCTTTGCTCGGCTCGGCCCGGCCCTCGTGTTCGCCGCCGGTGGCACGCCGCCCCAGGGCGCGACCTTTCCGGATCCCGACCCGCTGAATACGCCGGCACTGATGTTGAACGTGGTTTCGCATCTCGAGCCCCCACCGACCGACCAGCGCGCGCTGGAAGACGCATGGCGAACGCTCGTGCGCTGGACGTGGGGACGACAGGAGATGCGCCCGCTTTCGCGAAGGTTGCCTCTCATCGAAGCGCTCGAGCGCCGCGTCCACACCCGCGATCGGATGTTGTTTCGCATCGGCGCCGGTGCCCAGACAGGTGTGACCGAGGTGGTAGAGGCGGTGCTCCGCGCTGACGCGCGGGCGGGCAACCCGCATTTCGGGTTCGCCGATGTGGATGACGCTCTACAGCGACTGCGATGTCCGCTGATCGTTTGTCACGGGCGGGACGCCGACGTCGTGCCCTGGACAGAGGCGCCCGCGCTCGTAGAACGGAGCCCGCAGCGCTTGGCCACGCGTCTGCTCGTGACCGGAATGTTCGGACACACCGGAGCGGCACGGCCGAAGATTTCCCAAGCGTTGCAAGAGGTTCGGACCTACGCGCAAATGACGCGGCTACTCGCCTCAGCCGGCCAAATCAGCACCATCATGCGGCCGAGCGATCCGGCGTAAGCGGGCGCCGTCCGCCTGGACGTATCCCCCAGGAAGTGGGAACCTCGGTTGGGGCTATGCAATCAGTCGCGGAGCTTTTGACCAGTGGGGGAGAACTCGAGGGGCGGTTCCTCGTCGAGGAGGCGTTACCTGGGGGCGTTCCGGGTGCTTTCTTAGGTATCGACAAAGAATCAGCCGCGCGCGTCGAGCTGCATCCGGCCACGGGCGTGTTGGCGGACGCCTGGAAAGACGCGACGGGGGCGACGCACGCGCATTTGGTCGGCGTGTTGCATCGCGTCGACGCAAGTGACGGTTTCGTGTTGGTCACTGAACACATCGCGGGAACCCGGCTGGACGCTGACGTGCGCAAGACACAGGTCGATGCGGTTCGGTCGGCGCTGCGCCTCGCAGACGCAGTGTCCAGCCTTCACAAGGCCGGCGCCTGCCACGGCGCGATACGACCAGCGAACATATTGGTCGATCCCGCTGGGCGAAACTCGCCGATCTTGACGTTTTCGACTCGGCGGTCCGAGCCGCCGTATCGTGGCCCGAGCGGAGACGACGCACCGGACCCTGCGGACGACGCGTGGGCGGTCGCCGCGGTGATGTACCTGATGCTGACCGGTCAGCCGCCTCCCGCGGGCGGCGTGACGGATGCCGACCTGACCGAGATCGCCGATCCGATCCTGCGCGGCGCCATCGAGCACGGCCTGTCCGTGGACGCCGACAAACGTCATCGGGAGATGCAGCCGCTGAAGGGCGAGCTGGCTCGCTGGTATGTCGACCATGGCGCCGACGAAAGCGTCTCTAGTTACCGACTCAGCACGCCGCCGCCGCTGCCGGTCAGCGAGGCTCCACCCGCCGTGATGCCGTCAGCGCCGCCCGTGCCGGCGGTATCGACGAATACCGCTCCTCCACCCGCGCCACCGGCACGAAAACGATGGATCATCATCGGCGCTATCGCCGCTATCGCGTGCGGACTCGGAGCTGCATTCATCCTGTCCTCGATGCGACCGAACAAAGAGGTCGTCGAGTACGTTGTGCGTTCGGCTTCGGCTACGGCTGCACCGGCGGCGTCGAGCGCCCCGCCGGTCATGGATCTGTCCGAGGTGGCGGTGACGGGAACCGACAACACCAAGATAGCCGGGGATCAGCTGGGCGTTTGCGTTGCGAACTACTTGCCGAAGGGCGCGTTCAACACCGCGCCCGACTTCAAGTGGATGTGCGAAACTCCCGATCCACGCGACGGCGCGCCCAAGCTGCGCGCCGCGCTGGTCAAAGGCTCGCCACAAGGCGGCGTGACCGACGCGATGAAGATCTTCTCGCAGTTGGGCTGGTACGATATCCCCGCGTACGAAGTGATACGGAATGCGTGCTGTCAGGAAGCAGGGGACGTCAAGCTGCCCAAGCCTGCGGACGGCTGTGACGCGATGACACCCGTGGTCACGCGGTTGGCATCGGAAGTCGGTAACGGCCAGCCTTATGAAGAGTCACTCAAGGCGTACACGAAGGTGATCAACTGCGAAGCGGGCGGTGGCCGAGCGGCCACCTTCCGCAAGCAAGGCCGACCGTCGGGTGGCGAAGAATCCGCGTTTAAGCAGTTCGCCAAGACTATCTCCGACCGCTGACGCTCCCGCGCCGTGCAGGACGTGTCCCTCGTTGCCGCCCAGTTCGCGCTGGGCATCGCGCTGCCGTGGTGGCTGATCCGTTTTCATCAGCGTCGACTCGACGCTGAACGGCTTGCGGCGACTTGGAACGAAGCCAGCTTCCGGTCGGCCGTGGTGGCGTTTGGCCCGCTGTGCATCCCGTTTCATTTCGCCAAGGCGGGGTTCGGTCCGCGTCGTTGGCATCGAGGCGTACGCGTCGCCTTAGGGTTTGCGGTCGGGATCGTGTGGATGGTGGTGGTGCTTATCGCCAGCAGCTTGGTGCTGAGTCCGTTCATGCCCGATGCGCCGTGACGGCTCGTTCGGCGCGGAACGCCCAGAGACAAAACACATCAGCCCCGCGTTGCGGGGCTGATGACGCCGGGCGCTATCGTGGTGCGTGGACGGCTAGCCCTGATAATTGGTTGGTTGCGCCGCGAACGACATATGGAACCACCAACCGGGGCCGGTCGGACCTTGCTCAAGCGTCGCCGGCTGACAGCTGCCCTTGCCTCCGGGCATGATCTTGCTGAGCGGCTGGCCGCCGACGATCGGCACCGACATGGGAAGTGCGGTCATGTCGGCATTCGCCTCCGACAGGAAGCCGATCAAAAGACCGCCCGTCAGCGACGTCGCGGGGTTTCCCTGGAACGTTGCGGACACCTGCGCTTGGTCTAGGGCGACGACAATGCCGTCGAGGTCGATGACGATGTTCGTCGGTGACGACTGGAAGCAAGGTCCGGCGACAGGCGTGGACATCGTTCCACTGGCGAGTGGGGAAAGACACGTGCCGCCGGCCTGTGCTGTGGTGACTGCGTACGGGTAGTCTTGCGTCGCGGGGTTAGGCCCGCAGGTTCCAGCGTTGGGGCAATTGGCTTGTCGGAACCGACCGTTCCCCTGAGTGGCCATCTGGTCTAGCGGATCGAAGAACATCAGGAAGCTGGCATCAAGCAACCCGTTCATGTCGTCGTCCGTCGTCACGGCCCTGGCGAACAGCGCGTTCACGCCGTCCTGGCCTAAGGGCGCCATGTCGGTGATGTCCTGGCACCCGAGCGCGTCCAGATACGCCCGAGGGGTTTGCAACTTGAGCTCCGAGATACGGAACGCAGTCGAGTTGCCTTGGCCACCGCCAACGCCGCCCTGTGGTGCACCGCCCGCACCTTGGGGAACGCCGCCTGCGCCTTGGGGCACGCCGCCAGCGCCTTGCGGAGCACCGCCGGCGCCCTGCGGCACGCCGCCAGCGCCCTGGGGAACGCCGCCCGCACCCTGCGGGCCAGCCGCACCCGTCCCCCCGCTCGAGGAGCCAGACGAGCCGTCGTCTCCGCCGCATGCGACGATGGCTGCGGTCGAGCCGATGACAAAAGTGATTGTGACGAGGTTGATGGGGCTGAATCGCATGGCGTAAGGTCTCCTGTTTCGTTTGTAGCACGCCCGGCCGGGCGTTCGGATTACAAAAACTAATCGGTCTCGATGATGCCGTCGTCGGGTCGCACCAAGCAGTCGTCTGCATACTCTTCGTTGTCGACCGCCAGATCTTCGCAGTCGTCATCACGGTTGCC
>JAUIKB010000358.1 GCA_030430975.1 Polyangia bacterium | reverse complement strand
TGGGATTCGGGGTCAGCGGTCCGCAGGTGTCGCTCATGCCGCGTCTTCGGCTGCCGGCCAGCCGCGAGGTGGCATTTGCTATCGAGGCAGGACCATCAGCCGGTCGGTACGAGGATAGACCGTGCGTTATCTGTGAAGCGTTCGGCGACCAAGACCGATCGATCTGGGAGACGGCGCTGTGGATGAACGGCAATGCGGTGTTCGAGGTTGCCAGCAAACGCTTTCGCATGCTCGCCTACCTCGGCTACGGCCACCTGCTCAATTACGATAGCTGCAAGCCGGAAGGTGACGGATGCACCGGCGAGGAAGCTACGGGTCTGTACCATCTCGGCATCGCGTTTGGCGCGTCGTTCGGCGGCCCGTAGCAGGCGTCCCTCAGCCGGGTAGCGTTTCAAGCGCCCAGCACAACGCCGCCTTGGCCGTGTGCAGCCGCGCCTCGGCTTGGGTCCATACTCGACTACGAGGCCCTTCGATGACGTCGTCATCGATCTCCTCGCCGCGATGTGCGGGCAAGCAGTGCAGCGCGATGGCGTTAGGCGCTGCAGCCGCGAGCAGCTGTTGAGTGACACGAAAGCCCTCGAACGCCTTGAGTCGCTCGTTCGTCTCGGCCTCTTGCCCCATGCTCGTGAAGACGTCGGTACTCACGACGTGTGCTCCCTCGACAGCGTCGGACGGCGCTCGTGTGACCTGGACGTCAGCGCCTAGTGCGCGGGCCTGTTCCACTCGCTGCGAATCCGGTTCGTAGCCCGCAGGGCACGCAACCTTGAGCGTCAGCTTCAGCAGACCGGCGGCTTCGATCCAACTGTTCGCCATGTTGTTGCCGTCACCGATCCAAGCGAACCCAACATCGGACAGCGATCCAAACTCGGCGCGGGCGGTGATCAGGTCTGCGAGGATCTGCATCGGGTGGCCGCCGTCCGTCAGCGCGTTGAGCACCGGCACTGAGCTCGCCTTGCTCAGTTCCTTGAACCGGGCATCCGTGCTGGTGCGGAACGTGATGGCGTGGACCATGCGGCTGAGCACTCGCGCCGTGTCGGCCAGCGGTTCCCCTCGGCCAAGCTGCGACCCCTGCTTGCTCAGAACCACTGGGTGCGCGCCGAGCTCGGCGGCGGCTACTTCCAGCGACAGGCGCGTTCGTGTCGACGCCTTTTCGAAAACCAACGCGATGCTCTTACCTGTTAGCGGTTGGGCGTGTGAGCCGCGGTGGTCACGAAAGTACTCAGCCGTCTTGAGAACGGATTCCAAGCTCTCGCCTAGATCGGCGAGCTCGAACAGGTGGCGCGGCGTCATAGCGTCCCCAAGACGCCATCGACGATGGCAACGCATTCATCGATTTCGGCCTGGCTGATGGTCAGCGGTGGCGTGAACCGCAGGGCGGTACCGCCAGCCACGGTCAATAGGACGCCTGCGTCGCGCAGTTGGCTGAGTAGCGGTCGAGCCTCGACGTGCGCGGCGAGCTCCACCGCGCGCATCAGACCCAGTCCGCGAGCTTCGAGCGCGACCTTTGGGTGCTTGGTCACGAGTGAGTCGAGGGCGTCACCTAGGTACGAGCCCAGCGATTGGGCACGCTTCATGAGCGCATCTCGTTCCAGCACGTTCAAGACCGCTAATGCCGCGGCGGAGGCGAGCGGGCTGCCGCCAAATGTGGTCCCGTGGGTGCCGGGAGGCAACGACCCGGCGAGTTCCTCGGACGTGAGCATGGCGCCGATCGGCACGCCGCCGGCTAGTCCCTTAGCCAGTGTAACGGCGTCCGGTCTGACGCCCGCGCCCTGAAACGCTAGGAAGGTGCCGGTGCGGCCGACGCCGGTTTGGATTTCATCCGCCAACAGCAAGCAGCCCGCTTCGTCGGCGACAGAGCGCAGGTTCTTTAGGAAGCCCTCAGGCGCCGGGACGATGCCGCCCTCGCCTTGAACGGGCTCTACTAGGATCGCCGCCACGTCCTGTCCAAGCGCTCCGCGCACAGCGTCGACGTCACCGTATGCCACGTGCGTGACGGTGCTGAGCGGCCCGAACCCTTCGCGGTATTTGGGTTGCCCCGTGACGGCTAGCGCGCCGAGCGTGCGTCCGTGGAACGACTTGTCGAATGCGATGATCCGGTGTCGGTCGAGTTGGCCCTGAGCGAAGTAGTGACGCCGCGCCAGCTTGAGCATCGCCTCCATGGCTTCGGCGCCCGAGTTGGCGAAGAAGGCTCGCTGCATCCCCGACAGTTTGCAGACCGCTGCGGCGAGCTTGATGTTGGGCTCGTTGTAAAAGTAGTTCGACAGGTGCAACACCTTGGCTGCCTGGGTGGAGATCGCGTTGACCAGTTCGAGATGGTTGTGTCCCAGGGTGCTGACAGCTATTCCTGCGTAGAAATCTAAATAGCTCTTGCCGCTGCTGTCGAAGAGCCTGCACCCCTCGCCGTGAGTGAACAGCAAGTCCGGTTGCCGGTAGTTTGGGTACAGGTACTGCTTGGCGGTGTCGAAAAGCGAGGTCGCGTCGGGCATACCCCCCGTTTAGCGCGGGCTAAGCGACAACACATCTAGAAAGTGACCGGCCCAGCTGGGCAGTAGGTGCACGGGAGCGCTGCGGTTCGGCTGCGGGCGTTCGTCGAACGGTGTCAGACGACGTGGTTCAGCGACCAGTCGTAGCGTCCGTACCGAATGTCGTATCCCTCGTCGAATGCGCGCTGCAGTCGAGTCCGCTCCGCGGCGGAGCTGTGCTCAAGCGCGAAGTCGCGCGCACCCTCGATGCTCGTTCCGAAGTCGTCGGCATAATACCGAAACGTGATCGGCAGATGCAGTGTGCGAGCTTCATCGTCGGCTCGAATTTCGGAGGCGACATAGCCTGCGGACGCCAGGTCCAGCTGTGCATCGAGGCGCTCGCTATCGTAGAAGCCGACCGGCGGACAGCTGCGCGACGCGCACACCAGCGCCGCATGAATCCGCGGATCGACCTGCGACGGACACCACTCGAGTTCCGGTGCATGCCTTGAAAACAGCGGCTTGCCCGTCGCCGGGTGCGCACCGTTGCGCCTCAGGACACCGTTCTCGATCGCGTCTAGCGACAGCACCGTTCGGCCTACGCGGTACGATACTGTGGAGAAAAATGCGGGCAGCTCCATCACGGAGTCGTGGATGTCGAGTGCGACAACGCCGTGAATCGCCAGGACGTTGTACAGGTTGATGAAGAACGCGATTCGCTCGGAGTCGGACGAAAGCTGAGCGGGTTTCAGCGATGTGAGCAGTCGGCTAGTAGCCTGCAGCTCGTCGAACAATTCCGAGTCACGGAGTTGCGCGTAGTCAACCGAACCATCGCTTAGCGCGGCGCCCTTCAGCTGGTTTCGCAGCGTTCGCAGTCGGCGGATCAATTCGTCCGCGTCGGCGTCCGTCGCGCCACCAGCGCCGTCATTGAGAATTATCGGCTGTTGCCGGCTTGGAATGATCGCATCGGCGAGCGCACCCACGCTGCGGGCGCGTCGTGCGATGTCCAGCCCGTCGCGGGCGGTGCTCGCGAGATTCCTCGTCCATGATTTCAGGGCACCGAAACCAGCCACGCACTCAGCATAGCGCTGCTGCGCCTAGCGTACAGTCCTTCAGCTCTGCTTCTTTCCCCAAAGCGCTCCGTGCAACACGGCCATGGCGATGAACAGAACCGACGAGATGCCAAACGGGACCATCCCGTTCATGAACAGTACGCAGGTGGCGAAGGCAAACGTGGGAAGCATGACCCACGCGCCGACCCGCGTTGTGCGACTGGGAATGAGCAGCACACCTCCGACTAGCTGCACCACCCCGAACGCGATCGTCGCTGAGTCGGGAAAGCCGATTTCCCGGAAGATCACCATCTCGGCCTCCATTCGCGCCAGCTTCACGGCGCCGGTTGAGAGCGACAGCAGCGTCAGCACTACACGGTTAATCCAGAGCAGAACGCTCACGCGAAGCGAACCTCGAGTCGTGCGATGCGGCCGTTCTTCACCACGCAGGTATCGACGCCTTCGACCGGCGCGGGAAACACCGGGGAAGTACACGTCCATTCGCTGCGCACCACGTCGCCGTCCACGTCGATGCGTCGAACGGTGAGCTGCAGATCCACCGGCGTGTTCTCCCAACCCGCTCGCAGGCAGGCCTCGATTTCGGCGCGCCCACGGTGGGTCTTCGGCTCACCGCTAAACGGTTCTACGTACACCGCGTCGTCGGCGAACAGTTCGAACAAGTCGGTAGCGGCTTCGGCTCCGGTTCGCATCGCCTGGAAGTATTTTTCGACGACCTCGATAGGTTTCATGCCGCCACGCTAGCTTTACGTCAGGCTTCGAACAATCCATCCTTGGATGGATGCGGCTCGATGAGGAAGCGCTGACGGGACTCAGAGACGCGCTCATCGAACTCCGTGAGGCGCACGGCAGGTCGGCGTCGCGGCGGGTCTTGGCGCGTCTGGCGGATATTGTGCCTCGTGACGTTGGTCTGACGATCGATTTCGAGGCGGGAGAGACGCTGGGTCATCCGCTGGTCGTGCTGCGCCCACGAGGTCAAGTCGCGCCCGACTATGGGTTGAGTCCCCGCGAACGGGAGGTCGCGGGCTTGGTCGCCACGGGTCTGCGCAATAAGGACATCGCGCTCGCCCTCGGCATCAGCGTGGCTACCGTGAAAGACCACGTGCACCGCATCCTAACGAAAACCGGGTCCGATAGTCGAACGGCGGTGGCTGCGCTATGGGCCGCAGCCGAGTCGGCCTCCGATCGCTCCTGACTAATCCGTGGTGAACTGCAGCGTACCGCCGAGGCGGAACATCGTCCGGTCATCCGCTCCGAACTGCCAGCGGTAGCTGACCCGGCCGTCGACCAGGAAGCGGAACCCTTCGGTGTCGAGCCCGACGTTTGCCATCGCTTGGGGTGCGAAGAGTCCAAACCCCGTGTCCTGTTCGACGCGATCGACGAACAGTTGGTCGAAACCAATGCCCAGCACAGCGAACGGCAGGTCTTGTTGGATGCCGCCGTAAAGCATGATCTGCCAGGTTGCGCCCCAGTCAGTGTAGTCGTCCGAACGCGACCACCATGCTTCGGGACCCATCAGCATGCCGGCGATCCAGCCGCCGCGGCGTCGTTGGATCGAGTAGCCGCCCACATCCACGCGGCCGTAGAAGCCCGGTTCGATGCCTTGCACGAACGCCCGACCAAAGCTTAGTCCGGCGGCCACACCGTCGTGCCAGCGGTGAGGGTGGCAGCTTTCGTGCAGGCACGGCTTGTAATCACGCTCGTCAGGGTCCGCAACGGGTGGCGGTGACGAGTCGTCTTCTGCGATTACCAGCGGTGCAGCGCTGTTTCTTCGGACCGGCTCGTCTGATGGATTCGCCGCAGGACCTTGTTGAAGTGGTTGGCCCTGAGCGACCGCGTTGCCGGTCACGAACCAGACGCTGAGTATCCACCGCAGGCGCATCAGCAGAACAACGTTCGTCGGGGATGCGCCTTGCACCCCGCGTGTGGTTTTCTTTGGCTCGCCCGTCAGCCCTCGCGCTTCATTCGCTCAATCGTCTCCAAGTCATAGTAATCGAGCTTGTGAACAGGCATTAGAACGCTGCTGAGCACGTTGAGAAAGTGGCCACCGATACGCTTGTAGAATCGAGTGCCGAGGGTCATGGTCACCACGACAGGTGCTGAGTAGTCAGATTTTGCGATCTTGCGGATGAGCTCGTCACAGCGCTTAGCCGCGTTGCGGCCGTCCTCGGTCATCGCGTGGGCACGGTCCGCGTCATCCGTGGCGATGATCTCGGGGGCGGCAGCGGCGAGCGTTTCGACCGAGCGGCGGATTTCGAGGAGCTCGCTCGTGAGCTCGTCCTCGGGCAGCTCTTGAGTGAATTCGGTTACTTCGATGAGGTTCTTTGCGTAGTCGCCAAGTCGCTCGACGTCCTTGACCAGGCTCATCATGACGAGACAGTACGGCGCGTCACTTGGATTGGCGCCCGCGAGATGGCTGACGATCGCCTTGCGAATAGTGCGCTCGAGGCGATTGACCTCGACGTCCTTCTCGTAGAGCTTGGTCTTCTGTTCAGGGCTCAACGTAGCTCCCCAGAATGCGTCGCTGGAACGTCCGATCATTTCGACGACGAGCGTGAGCATCCGAGAAAAGTCCCTTGAGGCTACCTCCAGAGGGGGCTGCCCCTTGAGGATGTTGAGTAGTTGCTTGAGCACGGTGAGTTCCTCGCTAGCGAGATGATAGCATGGTTGTGGCGTAGGTTACCTGGTGGCAAAAATGAGGAGCGCGGGAAGGCCGTAGAACAGTCCAGCAACATACAATAGGGCGAGTTTGCGCGACTTCACGG
>JAUIKB010000357.1 GCA_030430975.1 Polyangia bacterium | reverse complement strand
CCTGCGTGAACTGCTTCCGCCAGCTCTC
Source organism: Polyangia bacterium (assembly GCA_030430975.1). Lineage (GTDB taxonomy): Bacteria > Myxococcota_A > Polyangia > Polyangiales > Polyangiaceae > JAUIKB01. Next base: position 6,278 of record JAUIKB010000357.1, on the reverse strand, counting down.
GGGGGAGCGCCGATCGAAACGACCGCGCGTGAATTGAGTCAGCTCGCCGATGTGACGGTACAGGTAGCGCTTGACGAAGCCTTGCGTCACATCGCCAGGCGCTATGGAGAACCGAAGACCAGCGATGGAAAAACCGCGCGCATGGTCGTGCTCGGTATGGGCAAGCTAGGCGGCTATGAGCTTAATGCGGGCTCGGATGTCGATCTAATTTTCCTCAACGATACGGACAGCGGCGGGAGCGAAATATCTCTGCACGATCACTTTACGCGCGTGGGCAGGCGCCTGACCCGAACGCTCGAAGACGTGACCGAAGACGGATTCGTTTGGCGGGTCGACCTGCGACTTCGACCGGAGGGGTCCCAAGGCCCGATCGTTAACTCGATCGCCGCGGCCGAACGCTACTACGAGGCCTGGGGGCGCACCTGGGAGCGCGCAGCGCTGCTGCGCGCTCGACCGATGGCCGGCGACATCGCGCTCGGGCGACGCTTTCAAGCCGAGGTCGTCGCGCCCTTTGTGTTCCGACGCACCGTGGACCCGAGCATCGCGACCACGTTGTCTCGACTTGTCGAACAGTCGCGTCTGGAGCTCTCGACCGATGACGACCGCGATCTCAAGCATGGAGTCGGGGGGCTGCGCGAGGCCGAGTTCTTTGTTCAGGCCCTACAGCTGATCTGGGGCGGTAGGGAACCGACGCTGCGCGTGCAGTCGATGCAGGACGGACTCTTGCGATTGCATTCGCGCGGTTTCGCCACCGACCGGGAAGTGCACGAGATCGCAGGCGCGTACTGGCTGCTCAGGCGCACCGAGCACGCCGTGCAGTGGTCGACGGGGCTCCAGACCCATTCGCTTCCGACCGATGACGATGATCTCGAACGGCTCGCTCGCGCGATGGATTTGGGCACTGCAGGCGACCTGCTGGAACGACTCGGTAGGGCCCGCGATGCTATCCACACACACTTTCTGTCGGTTTTGCCAGAGTCCGCCGACGACGCGCAGCCTTCGCCCCATCAGTATGTGCTCGCTCAGCTGGATCGGGGCGGCCGCGCGCTCGACGTGGCGGTCGCTGAGGTTTACGGGCATTCGGAAGTCGCTGAGCACCTGCACGCGATGGCGAAGCGCCCCAACGGTCCGCTCGGTGCGATATCGCGAGAGCGTTCCCCGGCGCTCACCGAAACGCTGCTCGACGCGATCGCCGACGCTGCCGATCCGGAGCAGGCCGCGCGCTATCTACGCTCCTTCTTCGGGCGCTTCGTCAACTTTGGCTCTTATTTGGAAGCGTTCTATCGGGAACCCCGCGCCATCGCGCGAATGACCGCTGCCTTTGGAGCGAGCGCGTTCGTGGGTGATCAGATGGTCGCGTACCCGGATCTCGCCGCGGTGTTCTTCGTCTCGAGCACGGCGATTTCACCAGAGGCGATTCGCTCAGTCGTGCAGCTAGAGGTCGATGCGGCGCGACGCGCCAGTCGTAAAGACGACATTCATGCAGCGCGCGACGCGCTGATCGGTGCGCTTCGCAGAGCGAAGAGTCGCTGCATGCTCAATGTGGCCGTGAGCGATTTAGCATCCGAGGTAACAACCGACGAGGCCACGCGCCTGTTGAGCGCGTTGGCCGACGAGCAGCTCGAGCGCGCAACCGAGTTCGAACTCGGCGGAGCGCGCGGGCTGGCGGTGATCGCCATGGGCAAGCTGGGAGGTGAAGAAATCGGTTACGGGTCGGACCTCGATGTCGTGTTTGTTTACGACCCGAACGCGGCCCCAGCAGGCGAAGATGGCGCGGAGTTCTATTCGCGTCGGGCACAGCGCATAATCCGTCTGATCAGCATGTCGCACCCCGCCGGTAAAGGGTACGAGCTCGACACGCGGCTGCGTCCTAGTGGATCTCACGGATTGCTTGTTACCTCTGTGGACGCGTTCGCGCGCTATCACGGCCTGTCGGAATCCGGTCAGAGCCCGCGCGTGCAGAGTTCCGGCGCGGCGTGGGAACGCCAGGCTTTGCTTCGAGCCCGATTTTCTGCGGGGGATCGGCAGGTCGGCGCGCGAGTGATTCAGCTCGCGGCCCGTGCGGCGTATGGTGGCGGCGCTCCAGCCGCGAGTGAGATCCATCACTTGCGCATGCGGATGCAGAAGGAACTGGCCACGGAGCGCGAGGGCCTGTTCGATCTGAAGTTCGGTCGGGGCGGCTTGCTCGACATCGAGTTCTGTATCCAGTGGCTTCAGCTGCGCCACGGAAGGGAGCTGACCGTGTACGCGACGCGCACCCTCGACGCGCTGGAGTCGCTCGAGTCGGCGGGTGTGCTGACCGAGCAGCAGACGCGGATGCTCCGCGAGGCGTATGATTTTCTTCGTCGCCTCGAGCAGAGGATGCACGTTCAAACCGGAACGAGCCAGAGCGTGCTGGATTCCAACCACCCAGGCATCGCAGGTCTCGCGCGGCGTTTCGGTTTCCGAGATTCGACCAGCGGTACGGCCGGCGCTCGACTGATCGAGCGCTATCAGGCTGTCACCACCCGGGTCAGGGCGATGTACTTGGAGGTCCTCGGACTGCCGGACGACGGCTGACTACCCGAGGGGTTTCGCGGTAACTTGCGTCTATGTTGATCCGTCCCAGACGCAACCGAGCGGGCCACGCAGTGCGCGCGCTTGTTCGTGAAACGCAGTTGTCCGCCCACGACTTTATCCTGCCGCTGTTCGTGCAGGAGGGTGAGGACAGTCATACTCCGATCACCTCGATGCCGGGGCAGGCTCGACTCGGTATCAAGAGACTCGTCGCAAAGGCTGAAGAAGCCGCCGCCCTCGGCGTTCAGGGCGTCGCGCTGTTTCCGGCGCTCGATGAAAGCAAGAAGGACGCTCGTGCTACCGAGAGCACCAACGCGGACGGGTTGCTGCAGCGCGCGGTACGGGCACTCAAAGCCGCCCTTCCCGAAATGCTCGTCATAACGGACGTCGCGCTCGATCCGTACTCGAGCGATGGCCACGACGGGTTGGTGGTCGGTGATCAGATCGTCAACGATGAGACGTTGCCGATTCTCGCTGGGATGGCCGTCAGCCAAGCACAGGCGGGCGCGGACATGGTCGCGCCCAGCGACATGATGGATGGACGCGTCCAGGCGCTGCGCACAGCGCTTGACGAAGCAGGCTTCGAAAACGTCGGCATTATCAGCTACTGCACGAAGTACGCTTCGAGTTTCTACGGTCCGTTTCGCGAAGCCCTAGATTCGGCACCGCGCGCCGGTGACAAGAAGACGTATCAAATGGACCCGGCAAACGTCCGCGAGTGCGAGCGTGAGGTCCGGCTGGACGAAGCCGAAGGCGCGGACATGTTGATGGTGAAGCCTGGCTTGCCGTACCTGGATATCGTGCGCCTGGTCCGAGGCCTCACCCCTTTGCCTGTCGCGGCGTATCACGTCAGCGGCGAGTACGCGATGCTGCACGCCGCCGCGGAACGCGGCTGGCTTGACTACGATGCTTGTCTCCTGGAAAGCCTGCTTGCTTTGAAACGAGCCGGCGCAGACGTGATTTTCACGTACGGCGCGATCGATGCGGCGAGTCTGTTGAAGCGAGCCTAGCCGACGCTCAACGGACCGGGCATGCCTTTGGGCGGGCCCGTAGTGGCGGAACACTCGCGGGCCCACCCGACGACAAAGCCCGCGCTCATCACCGCTGGCTGCACTACACTATCGGCCGTGGGCATCGTTTTCCTGATAGCGCTGGTACTCGGGATGGGGACCATCGCCGTTCAGCTCCTGATGAGCGGCGATAGTGATGCTGACGCCGACGTCGGCCACGATCTGGATGCGGACTTCGATGCCGACGTGGACGGCGATACAGTCCACGTCGGGGAGGCGGACACGGCCGACTCGATGTCCGCGGATGGCGCAGCCGGGGTCTTCGCTCTGTTCTTGAGCGTGCGGTTTTGGACGTTTGGCCTCATGGCTTTCGGCTTGTGCGGAAGCCTTCTACATTACTTGCATCTGGCGTCGTCGCCGGTAACGCTTGGACTTGCGCTAGCGATGGGCATCGGATCGGGCCTGCTCGCTTCCTGGTCTTTTCGAGCGCTGTCGAGGGCGACCATGTCGAGCGGCGCGTCCTCCCGCGACGTGGTGGGTCAAGTCGGCCGAGTTATGGTGCCTGTGGCCAAGAACGGGCGTGGTAAAATCCGTGTCGAGGTCCTCGGACAGATGGTCGACTACGTCGCGACGACGGATGACGAGCGCATCGAAGCCGGCACCCACGTGCTCGTAGAACAAGTGGACGGCGAATCGGTGCACGTTTCGGAAGCTCCGGTAGACCTGCTTCCGCCTAAACGCCTGAATGAATAGGGCGCTGACAGGCTAGCGCTGGGCGCTGCTTGCAGAGCCTGTGAATCGGGGGGATGCTCCGCGCATGCAACCGGATTTGGGCGTGGACCTAGAGTGGGCAATCGGTTCGTTGACCGGCGCCGTTGGCGTTGTCGTCGTCATCGCGTTTCTGATCTTCGTCGTGTCGCGATTTCTGTGTATCTGTCGGCCGAACGAGATCCTAATTATCAGCGGCCGCAAGCACAAACTGCCGAACGGTTCGACCGTTGGCTACAAGCTGCTTCATGGCGGACGCGGATTTCGAGTGCCGTTTCTCGAAGAGGTAAACCGCATGGATATGCGGATCATCCCGGTGATGGTGGAGGTCCGTAACGCTTACTCGAAGGGAGGCATCCCGCTCGTCGTCCACGCGATCGCTAACGTGAAGGTTTCGAGTGACCCTCGGCTGGTGCGCAACGCTATCGAACGTCTCCTGTCGATGTCCCCGCGTCAGATCGGTTCCGTAGCGCAGCAGACGTTGGAAGGCGTGCTGCGCGAGGTCGTCGCGGAACTCACCCCGGAGGAGGTAAACGAAGACCGCCTCAAGTTTGCCGAGAAGTTGATGGGCTACGCGAAGGACGACTTCGAAAAGCTGGGTCTCGAGCTCGATGTCCTCAAGGTGCAGAGCGTTTCGGATGAGGTCGAGTACCTCGAAGGCCTGGGCCGGGCGCGCGTCGCGGAGATGGAGAGGGACGCGATGAACGCCGAGAACGCGGCCAATCAGCTGGTCGCCGAGGCGCAGGCTGCCGCTCGTCAGCAGGCCGAGATGGCTCAGAAGCAAGCCGAAGCGCGTGTCCTCACGCGCCGCAACGAATTGCGCGCCGAGTTAGCCAAGCTGGAGGCTGAAGCCAAGTCGGTGGAGAACGAGGCAGCGGTGGCTGCTGAAACCGCGCGTGCCACGGCCGAACAAGAGCTGCAGGGATTGCGCGCGGAGTTAGAGCGGTTGCGGCTTGAGTGCGACGTGTTTCTGCCCGCCGAGGCGCAGCGTCTGGCCGCCGAAGCCCACGCACGCGGGGCTTCAGCTCCGACCGCTCAGCAAGGCATTGCCACCGCCGAGGCGCTACGGATGTTGGCGGCCGAGTGGCAGGCGGCCGGTCGCGACGGCCGGGATCTGTACGTCCTGCAGCACTTACAGGAGTTTGTCGAAGCGGCGGTGACGAGAGTGGCGCGCGCCGACATCGGCGAGCTTGCCGTAGTCGACGGCGGCACGGGCGACAGCTTCACCGGCGCGGTGGCGAGTTTCCCGGCGGCCGTTAGCCGGGTGCTAGACGAGACCGGATACGCGGTCGGCGTCGATATGGATCGACTGCTGGGTCGTCGAGGAGACAAGAAATGATCGGCGTGGCTGGGGTGCTCATCTTCACGGCGGTGATCGTCGTGGCGGCGCTCGTCATCACGGTGACACGTCTACTAAAGGTCGCCACTCCGAACGAGGCGTTGATTTTCAGCGGTCCTACGCGACAGCTTGGCGAACGCCGGCTCGGATACCGATTCGTTCGCGGCGGCCGCTCCGTACGCAGACCGCTGATCGAGCGCGTCGATCAGATGGATCTGAGCATGTTCACGGTCATGGTGAATGTCGAAAAGGCGTTCTCGAAGGGCGGCATTCCGCTCAACATTCAAGGTGTCGCGAACGTGAAGCTGCCCGGCGAGGAACCGCTGCTGGCGAACGCCGTCGAGCGCTTCTTGGGACGAAGCCGCGAAGAGATCTATCACGTGGCAAAGGAAACCCTTGAAGGCAACTTGCGCGGCGTGCTGGCGAGCCTAACGCCACAACAGGTTAACGAAGACAAGATGCGGTTCGCCGAGAAGCTGGTCGAAGAGGCCGAGCATGACGAAGTCGATGAACAAGGCACCGTCATCATCGCGGGGATCGGGCGGTTCGGGCAAATCGTGAACCGTCTTGTGCAAAGCGCGGGGGTCAACACGGTGGTGGTCGAT
>JAUIKB010000356.1 GCA_030430975.1 Polyangia bacterium | reverse complement strand
CTGGCGGATTGCAAGCTGCGGCCAGTGACGTAGAACGGCTCGTGACGAGGACTGCCGACGGACAACGCGGACGATGGCGTGCTCGAGTGGCGCGCTATTATCAATGTGGGTTTCGGGGACGACGGGATGGACGGCTACGCCATCAATCATCGCCGAACGCGGACGACGTACTGATCACGACGGGTAGCGCGGCTGATTCGGACCAGGGGTCGGCGCGCGTAGTCGAATTGGGCTAGCACTTGCAAACGCAGTTGCCGTTGGATGCTTGGCAACGATAGTTGGCTTTGCAGCCGTACTTCTGGCAACCGCCGTTGAACACATTGGGGTCCGGTTCGGGACCGTACACACGTCCATGCGAGCAGATGCACTTCGTCTTGGGCTTTGCGGCGGGCTTGGTGATGCACTGTAAACGCCCATTGAGGTTCTGAATTTCGCCCCCTGGGCAGGACGTTCCAACGCTGGTCACACCTAGAAAATGGCCCGCGCGATCCTTGCACGAGCAGGTCAGCAGCGTTCCGGTGCTGACGCAGTTGCGACACGTCTGAAAATAGCTACCTGGCGGTAATTGAACTGCCGGGGCGGCGACAACGCTCTGCGGCTGTTGTGTCGCGAGCTGGCCGGGCCGTCTGGGTTGTGGGGCGAGCGTTTCATCCACAGCGGGCGACGGAGGGTCGCTCTTGCAGGCCAGCAGCGCGGTCAACAGCAGCAACACGCTGGGCAGGTTCGTGATGGGGCGAGTCGACCTACGGACGGCGGGCATGTTGAGACCCTATCCGAGTCGCACGCGAGAGCCACTTAAACCGCGTGGTACGGCTTGGTACACTGCACGCTATTTGTCGCTTCGCATTAGGCGGCCCAGTTGGCCGGTGACGCGTCGCGCGAGCTGCTCTGCACCGGCGACGTCCGAGCTGCCCGCCAAACCGTCCAGGTGCAGCGCGGCGACGCCGTGAACGAGTGCCCACGCCAGCTCGACCAGTTCCTCGAGCGACGAGTCGGTGCCGAACCCTGCGGCCTGGGCACGCGTCAGCGCTCGCGGCAGGTGAGCTCCCGCACGCCGGCGCACCTCATCCAACTCCGCGTCGACGCCGACCCGTGGCGCAAGGGGTCCGAACATCAGTCGAAATAGGTTCGGCTCCTCGGCGGCGAAGCGCACGTAAGCCACCCCGAGCTGTTCGACTCGTTCGACGGGCGGCAGCGTGGCGGACTGTTCGTCGGTGTTCGCCAATGCTGCGTCGAAACGCCGAAAGCCGTTGGTCGCAACGGCGCACAGCACGGCATCGCGATCGGTGAAGTGTCGGTACGGTGCGCCGCTGCTCACCCCGGCACGCCGCGCAAGTGCCCGTAATGACAAGGATTCTGAGCCGGTTTCGGTGACCACTTGGGTCGCCGCATCGACCAGCGCGTCGCGTAGCGATCCGTGGTGATAGGGCGTGCTCATCGCGAACACCCTTGCAGAAGCGACCGATGTAAGCAATGCTTACTCGTGTAAGCGGCGCTTACATTGAACGCGTGCTCGCCGCACGTGGGCGAGGACGGAGACCAGAATGAGCACAGAAAAAGCGGTAGTGATCGGGACCGGCGCGGGCGGATTGACGGCAGCCGTCGGGTTGGCGCAGGCGGGATACGACGTGGTGGCGCTCGAGCGCGAGAAGCAGCTGGGTGGCTTCTTGAATCCATTCAAGCGGCGCCACTTTCACTTTGACCCCGGTGTTCACTACGTCGGCCAATGTGATCCGCAGGGTGACATGTTCCGCGTGCTCGAACGGTGTGGCCTCGACGCGGGCGCGATCATGGCGCCGATGGACGAGGACTGCTTCGATTTGCTCAGGTTCCCCGACTGCGAGGTCAAGGTGCCCAAAGGCGTCGAACGCTATCGTCAGAACCTCCTCGACCTGTTCCCGAGCGACCGCGATGATATCGACAAGTGCTTTCGGGCGATGGAGGCGTTTCGGCCGATTCTACGCTCGGGCTCGGCTAAAGGCGCCAAGCTACGCGGCTTGCCGGCGGTGGCGAAACTCGCCACGATGACGTTCGGTCAGTACCTCGACCAGACGTTTTCCAATCCAAAGCTCCGCGCGGTGTTGGGCGCGCAGTGCGGTGACTACGGAGTACCACCGAGTCGGGCGCCGGCTCTACTTGGGCTCGGACTAATCCTGCACTTCGTCGACGGAGGTGCTTATTTCCCACGTGGCGGAAGCGGCACGCTCCGCGACGGGCTCGTCGATGCCGGGCGCCAGCTGGGAGTCGTGTACAAACGCCGCGCTGAGGTCGCGAAGATCCACACTCATCGGGGGAAGGTGACCGGTGTTTCACTAACGTCGGGTGAGCATTTCTCGGCTGATATCGTGGTCAGCGCTGTCGATCCAACGCTGACGTATGGCCGGTTTATCGATGCGGATGAGGTGCCGCGCCGCATGCGTAAGAAGGTCGATCGCAATCTGCCCTCGGCGGGCTCGCTGTGTCTCTACTACGGGATGAACCGCGACCTGCGCGATCACGGACTCGGCTCGTTTAACGTGTGGGATTATCCCACTTGGGACGTTGAGAACGCATTTTGCTACGCGCTCGACAGCGACGAGATACCCGACGACTTTGCGTTTTTCCTTTCGCCCAACTCGCTCAAGGATGACACGGGTCAAATGGCTCCCGATGGGATGAGCACCCTTGAGGTCGTGACGCTCGCGCCGTTTGCGCCGTTCGCGAAATGGGCGGACCAAAAGGCATTCAAGCGGGGCGACGAGTACTCCGCGTTCAAAGCCGAGTGTGCCGACAAGCTGCGTGCCAGTGTCGAGCGGCGTTGGCCCGGATTGATCGGCGATGTCGTGGTCGAGGACGTGTCGACGCCTGTCACCAACATCCACTTTGCCGGCGCTGTTGAGGGCGGCATCTACGGTCCGGCGGCGGTTACCGAGCAGTTCGGTTTGCACGCCTACCGCATGAATGGCGCCCTCGACGGGCTGTTCTTGGCCGGTGCAGGCGTGATGGGACCCGGCGTCGTGCCATGCCTGGTGTCGGGCATGAAGGCAGCCCGAATGGCTGCCAAGTCGCGCTCCAAGCGTTTCGGTTGGTTGCCGATGCGACGCCCGGCCCATGCGTGATACCCTCACGCGATGCGAAATATTGGGGTTGGATTAGGAACTCTGTTTTTGGTCGGCGTCGCGGCGCACAGTCTCGCCGCATGTGGCGGGGACGATGAACCGTCCAACAACCCGAGCTCAGGCGGTTCCGGCGGCTCAGCCGGTTCTGGCGGCTCAGGTGCTACCGGCGCGACTGCCGGGACCGGCGGCAGCGGGGGCAGCACTGGCGGGAGCGGCGGCAGCGCCGGCGGAACTGGCGGCTCGTCGTCCGGAAGCGGACAGCTGTCCATTAATGCGAATGCTGACCCGTCGCGGGTCCTTCCATCCTGGGGAGCGCTCAAAGACTCTGCCGGATGGCGGCAGATCACAGTCGATTCGAGCGGGAGCTGGACAGAGGCGGTCGCGGGTGGCGACTACGATTTGGTGCTGGCTTGTCCTGATGGCGACGCGCCCTACATGTTTTACTTTGCGGGAACGCTGGGGGAGGGAAGCGAAGTCGATGTGGCGTGCCGCGACCAGAGCGACCCGGGGCTTGAGTTCGTGCAGGGAACGGTCGAGAATTTGGCTGGTGCTGGTTTCGCAGTGTTTCTAGGCGGCGGCGAATTCTCGGGCCCGAGTGTTCCGTCCACGTTTGCCGTCCAATCCGCCCGCGGCAAGCATGATGCGGTCGTGGGAGATGTCGCGATGGGTGCGATGGTGCCCTCCACTATCCTCGTCCACCGGGGAGTCGAAGTGAGCGCCACGACCGCAGCACTCACGCTCGACATGTCGGGTGTCGATGCAGTCACAGCGCGAACCGCCTCGGGTACGGGTGCGACCGAGATGGCTGCCATATATTGGACGGAAAATGGGAGCACAGTAGAGCTTGGGAGGAACGCCGCAACCGTTTCTTACTCTGAGCCCGGGGCTAATCAGCAAAGCACGGGTGACCGATTCGCTATCCGAGCGAGCAACGACACCGGTGGCGTGCAGGTCGTACATGTCGCCCCGCTCGGCGACGGACCCACGTTGACGCTGCCGTCTGCTGCGACTGGCGCCGTGGCCGAGGTTGCCACATCGGCGGCGACAGGTGTTTCGATGAGTTGGCCAGCGGACTCTGATGCAACGCTCTTCGTCGCTCGGGTTCAGGACTCAACGATGGCGGTAGGTGCGCGTCGTTGGTACTTGGGTGTTACCCCAGGGCGCGCGACCGCGACGCCGATGTTTTCGTCGGACGACATCACGGGTGTCGCAGGGTTCGAGGCGGCGTTCGACCTCGCCACCGCAGACGCTGAGCCTTCGGCAGTCATCGTTCGCACGAGTGCCGTGGGCGGGGGAACGGCGCCCAGCGCGGCAGAGGCGTTCAAGCTTCACTTTAGCGGCCTGACCGAGGACGCCTACGCGTTCACTCAAATGCCTCCTTTTGCGGACGGCGTGTACGAGTACTTACTAGCCAACTGATGACGCGGGTTGCGCGCCCTCACGGGGGCGTGGCTCGCACGTCGTGCTACGATGCCGTGTGCGTGTGTTCGCGGTACTGGGTAGCGCGTTGCTATTGGTCTTTCCATGGCTCAGCGCTTGCGACAGTAGTGACGACGATGGTTCGAACCGCGCCGCCGACGCGGGTCGTGACGGGCAGGGCGAAGCCGGGAGCGTGGGCGGGTCGGCAGGTAGCGGCGGCAGCGCGGACGGGTCGGCGGGCTCGGCCGGTTCCGTGGGCGGTGTTGGCGGTTCAGCAGGCTCTGATGCCGGCACGGACGCGGTAGCGTTCCAGCTCGAGATCGACGCGGCGCATGATCCGTCACGGATCGTTCCCACGTGGGGCGCGCTGCGTGACGCCAATGGTTGGCGCCAGCTTTCGGTGGACCCCACAGGCGAATGGTCAGAGCCGGTCGCTGGGGCAGACTACGACGTCGTATTGGGTTGTGCTGATGGGGACGATCCGGACGTCTTCTACTTCGCCGGAACAACGGCCGAGATCGCCAAAGTCAGCGTTGCGTGTCGCGCAAGGAAGGACGACACGCCTCTGACGGTGACGGGACAGGTCTCGAATCTGCCAGCGGCTGCGTTCAACGTCCGCATGGGTCGAAGCACCGCCAGCGGTTCGTCGTTAGCCCCGACCTACACGCTGCAAGGCCTGCCCGGGACTTACGATGCATTTGTCGTGTCTCAGACCGCCGGAGCAGCGGCCACGACGCACATCCTGATTCAACCCGGGACCACGGTGTCGTCGACGTCGCTCGTTCAAGATTTCGACTTTAGTGGTGTGGATCCAGCCGTTACCCGAACCGCGACCGTCAGCGGCGCGATTGTCGTCGGCGCCCTGTACTGGTCGGAGTCGGGCGGGTTGCTCGACCTCAGCGGTGGCAACGGCGGCGTTGTGTACCCCGAACCCGGCGTGAATCAGCGACGCGCCGGCGATCGAACGGTCGTCCTCGGCGAACGCATCAACATGGCGGGACCGGGGCGCGCGGTGATCATCGAGGTGAAAGCTCCGGGGACCGATACGTCATTGAACGCGCCAGCGCCCGTGCTCGGAGCGACGCTCACGGCGTCAACGTCCGCCGCCTCAGGGCTCACGGCGTCCTGGCCTGCAGATGCCAACGCCGCGGTGTTCGTCGGAACGCTGTTCGACGGCGGCACCGGTAGCGGCACGCGCTCCTGGACGCTCGGCGTGACGCCAGGGCGCGCTGGTGCAGCACCTGCGTTTCAGAGCGACGACATCACGGGGGTGGCTGGGTACGACGCGGCGCTGGACGTGCCGGGTGCCGATGCGGCGGTGCGCGTGGGAGCAGTGCGAGCTCGGGCGGGCACGAATGGCGCTGCCCCGGACGCCGCCGATGCCTTCCTGCTGTTTGCCTCTGGCCTCGCAGACGGTGCTTTCGGTTTCTCACAAATGCCGCCGGTACCGGAGGGCGTGTACGAATACCTGCCCGCGCCGAGCGCCGACTGAAATCGCCTGAGCGGCGGTTGGCGGGTTTCACAGGGGTAATAGCGCCCTGAAACGATCGATTGCGTTCCTCTGACCTTGGGCAGGCTCCGGGGGGGAATCGGTCTCGGGGCGTTCGGGGTCGGCGGCGGACGCGGAATGGCGGCCGGTCGCGTTCGGGTTTCGTTTGCTCGGAGTCGGTCCCGCTGTTCGGTCAGCTCGGTGACGAACGCCTACGCATCGGTACGATCGCCGCCGGCTCAGCGTTTGGTGGTGCGCTCAGCGCGACCCCCGGCTCGGAGTTCGTGGAGGTTTCGGTGCCGC
>JAUIKB010000355.1 GCA_030430975.1 Polyangia bacterium | reverse complement strand
ATGATCTCGTCGATGACGATGCCGTTTTCCGCGTGCATGCTGATGCGGGTCGTGTTTTCGCCGGCCTGGCGGAAGGTCCGGTACAGCGTGCCGTCGTCGACGTACAGCACGCCGGGATACGCCATGAACAGCTTGTAGCTGGTGACGCCCTCATCGGCGAGCTTGCGCATTTCCGGCAGCCGCTCGTCCGGCATGTCGGTGATGATCATGTGGAAGCCGTAGTCGATCGTGGCTTTGCCCTCCGCCTTTTGGTGCCAGGTGTCGAGCCCCTTGATGGTGGACTCGCCCTTGGTTTGGATGGCGAAGTCGACCAGCGTCGTCGTGCCGCCGAACGCGGCGGCCTTGGTGCCGGTCTCGAAGTCGTCCGCGCTGGTCGTGCCGCCGAACGGCATATCCATGTGGGTGTGCGGATCGATTCCGCCGGGGATGACGTACTTGCCCTTGGCGTCGACGGTCTTGTCGGCCTTGACGTCGAGGTCCTTGCCGATCTGAGTGACCTTCTCGTTCTCGATGTAGATGTCAGCGAAGTAGTCGTCGACAGCGGTGATGATGCGGCCATTTTTGATCAGCAAGCTCATGTCTATTCCTCGGATTCGTATTGCTGGCAGGCGATGTCTTGTGCGCCGCGCCTAGGATGCCAGAGTCCGAGCGGGCAGCGAAGGGGTATGCGTCGGCGCAGGGGAGATGCACGTGGGTCGCGCCCTCGTCACGTTTTAGCGAGTTCGTCTCGGAGCGATTCGAGTTGGAGCAGCATGAGTTGGTCCTTGGGCCTTGAGAGCTGCTTCTTCACTTCGATCAAACGGTCGAGTGTGAGTACTTGGATAGCGCTTCCAGCGACGTCGACCGCAGATGCATCGTCGACAAGGTCGGCCCACTCGGTCGACTCCTCGATCGTGCCCAGCACGTCGAGCTGACCGGCGCGCGTTTGCAGCAATTTGTGGCCCCGTGATTGGAGGTGGCTGCGATTCGGACGCAAGTTGCGAGGGTCGCCGCGGAACACCGCGTTCAGTTCGTCAAGCGCGGCCAAGAGGCGATCGAGGTTGTCGTCGGCGAAGTCGTAAACGATATCGACGTCGCGCGTATGTATGGGTGCGCCGCGCAGGACGGCTGCAATGCCGCCGACGGCAATGAACCGGACTCGATGCTTGGCGAGCGTGAGGAGGATTTCAGTCAGCGCCATCGCTGGACCGCTGCGCCAAGGCAACGAACTCGATCATCTCTTCATTGCGATCAAGGCGCTCGGCAGGCGACAGCTTGAGCGACTCGCGGATCAATGTGAGGTCGACACCGCGGTGATCCTGGTGGGCGCCTGGAGTCAGGTCGACGCCATCGACGATCAAGCGCTTGGGGTCGCTCATGTCGGCATCCTAGCATGGGTTGTTGGCATCGGTCGCTTCACGGCGCCGACGCCCGTTGTCCGGAGGTCAGCCTTCAAACGCTTTGTCGGTGATGTCCAAGCCGCGGTCGATGATCGCGTAGGCCTCAAGCAGTTGTTCTTCGGTGATGCACAGCGGCGGGTTGCACATGAAGTGGCTCCAGCGCACGAACGTGAACAGTCCCTCGTCGTCGAAGAACTTCGCCAGTTCGCCCATCGCTGGGTGCGTGCCGTTATATGGGGCGATCAAGTCGCCCTTCGAGTTCTTCTGGATGTCGCACATGCCGAACAGACCGATGCAGCGTCCGACCTTGAGGGAAGGATGCTTCGCCGTGAGTCGATCCATCTCGGAACGCATGACCTTTTCGAGCTTGGCGGCGTTTTCGATCATGCCTTCGCCGATCAGCACGTCGATGACCGCTTCGGCGGTGGCGAGGCCCAGGGGATGTGAGTTGTAGGTCAACCCACCCCAAAACACGTTCTCTTTGAAATGCTCAGCGATCGGGTCGCTCACCGCCATGGCGCCTAGGGGGAAGTACGAAGACGTCAGGCCCTTTGCCATGGTGAGGATGTCCGGAACGATGTCGCCGTGCTCGAAGGCAAACAGCTTGCCGGTGCGACCGAAGCCCGCCATCACCTCGTCGCACACCATCAGGATTTTGTACTTGGTGAGTAGCTCGCGCAGCCCTTTGAGATAGCCCTTGGGCGGCGGCAGGATGCCGTTGGTGCCGGTCACCGTCTCGATGAACATTGCGGCGATCGTGTGCGGCCCCTCGTATTGGATGACTTCCTCCAGATACTGCAGATTGTTGCGCGTGACCTCTTCGTCGTCTTTTCCGAACGAAAAATTGTACGGGTGTGGATCCATCACGTGCACGACGCCGGGCATGCCGGGTTGGTTCGCCCAGCGGCGCGGGTCACCGGTGAGCTGCATCGTGGCGTTGGTGGCGCCGTGATAGCTGCGGTAGCGCGCCAGGATCTTCTGCTTGCCGGTGTACAGCTTGGCGGCCTTGATCGCGTTTTCGTTCGCCTCGGCGCCGCCTAGCGTGAAGAAGAACGTGTTGAGGTCACCGGGGATGATGTCGGCGAGCTTCTTGGAAACACGCGCGCGCTCTTCGGTGGCCGTTTGCGGGTGGACGAAGATCAGCTTGTCGAGCTGCGCCTTCATCGCGGCGATCACCTTCGGGTGCGAGTGCCCGATGTTGACCGACATCAGCTGGCTGTTGAAGTCGATGTAGCGCTTGCCGTCAGCTCGATAGAAGTAGATTCCTTCGGCTTTGCTGATCGGATGTGGGTTGGCGGCGTTGCGCGCCTTCCACGTGTACATGGTATGTTGCTTACACAGGGCAACGATTTGATCGGGTTCCATCCAGTGCTCCTCGAGCCGGTATCGTTGCTGAAAAGACCCCAAGATCCAACACCTACCCAATCCAATGCCGCGCACTGCTATTTCCGCGCTCTTACTCGTCGCATGCTCCGGGTCACGTCGCACGGATGCGGTCGAACCGCCGCCGCCAAACTGTCCCCCCCCGCGCGGAGCGGCGTCCTCTAGTGTGGCACCTGCGGCCTCCCAAGCCGTTCCGACTCAGAAGCGAACGGATGCGCGCTACGTACTCGAATTCGACTGCTCGGTGGACCAAGAGTCGAAGCGAGGTGAACGGCTGCGCGCGGACAACGGTGGTCCTCAAGGTGCGACCTGGAACTGGCAAGGGGATCTAACGTGTTGGGCAATCGTCTCTCAGGATTGCGAAAAGCCGGAAAGTCAGTTCAGCTGGCTAGAGTTCGGGCAGCTTCCGCGCATCGCGCCGGCACGTATCGATCAGTCGGGCGACAACTGGCGTGTCGAGTTTGAATTGAAGTCGACCGTTTGGATGCCCGTTGCCCAAGGGCTTGACCGTCCCGAATCGGGCCATGCCCGTGTGCCGCTTCGCTTCGAGACCAAGATGGTGTGCGGTGACGTACCGAACGCTCTCATGGACACCTTCGTCGGACGTTTTGGATACGGTGAGTAATGGGGACCCGCGGCCAGGCGCAGTCCGCGCGGCTCCTCGTTTGGTTGGGCGCCGTACTTGGCGCGACGGCGGCATGCGGCGCTAAGACCGGACTGACCGTGGACGAATCACAGCCGCGGGACCCGGACTGCCGACCCACCGCCGAGGTGTGCAACGACTTGGACGACGACTGTGACGGAGTCGTCGACGACGGAATCGCCTGCTTCTTCCTGGACGGGCTGCGCATCACCGCCCAGGCGACGACGCGCTGCGGGGCGGCGTGGTACGGCTACGACTTCCCAGATTCCGAGAGCGCGAACCCGTTGCCCGACATTCGGCGCTCCGGTGAGGTCGTCGTCGCCGTCCAGGCCGGAGACGGTTGCCAAGGCGCGCACATCGGTGTGATCGCCGACCTTCCCAATGACGGCAGCGGCGGTCAGCTGCTAGGCGAAATGACGGTGACGCCTCCGTCGCCGACGGTCGACGTGATCGGAGACGAGCTGCGTGAGTGTAGCTACAATCGGGTGTCCGGTTTCGCGACCTGTGACTGGACGTGGCAAAACTGCTGTACCGATGGCGCGTTGGTCGGCCCGCTGCTCGGGGAAACCTGTACGGAAATCACCTTGAGCAATCCCGTCGGCGTTTCGTCGCTTAGCGTGCTGGACGGCAGCGGTGAGCGGATCTCGAAGGCGTTCGGCGTCCCGTTCACGATCTGTACGCAAATTCGCCCGCCGGTTGACTAAGCCGCCGGACGAGCGCGCATTGTTGCGTTAGAATGCTCTCGTGAACAGGTTCCGTATATCCGTGGCGGCCGCATGCACGGTGTTAGCCCCAGCCCTTGCCCACGCCGGAACGGTCGTGTCCGAGACCGAGAGCAACCCGCAGCCCGGGATCAAGCTCGTCGCGCGCGTCGAGTCGAACCCCTCCAACCGGATTTGGGTGGCCTATGTCTCGCTCTGCAACGACTATGTCCACGTCACCGCAACGGCGCCGGCGTCGAGCTTCCAAACCCCTGGATCGTGGGGTTCGTCTCAGGGCGTCCAGCTCGCCCTGAACGGCGACTTCTTCTTTGCCGGACCCAGCATCTACGGCGACGCCGTAGGCAACGGCATGCGGTGGCCCGTCTCGAAGACCGGCGCGAGCACGCCGAGCAAGTGGTACTACCAACGCCACGGCTGGATAGCGTTCGGTGACGACTGGGTTGAGTTCAGTCACACCGAACGAACCAAGCTCAAGGACAAGGATCGTTTCGGCATTCAGTACGGGTTCAAGCCCACCGAGGTCACCACCGAAATTCCGAACGGCACCCAGTCTCTGGTGAGCGGATTCCCGGAACTCGTCATCGAGGGCCAGACCTATACCTGCCCGTCACCGACCGATTCGAGCTGCTTTCCCGATCGTACGGACATGCGGACGCGGCATCCGCGCTCGGCGATGGGGCTGACCGAAGACCGCAAGACGTTCATCCTCGTGGCGGTCGACGGACGCAGCTCGGCAAGCGTCGGCATGTACGGTGCGGAGCTCGCGGCGCTGATGGCGGACCTCGGCGCCTACGAAGCTTTCAACATCGATGGCGGGGGCTCCACGGCGATGTGGGTCGATGGCCAAGGCTACGTGAACAATCCGTCGGACGGTTCCGCACGCAGCGTCGGTAACCACTGGGGGATCTTTGCCGGAATGGCCGGCGGAAAGGCGCGCGATCCCGGCGCCTGCTTCGTTCCGGGCGGCTGTTATCCCGTCGCGCTGCCAGAAGCGGAGAACGAGACCTTCAAGGACCTGCCGTCGAGCGCCGATGCCTTTGACGAAGCGCAGCTACTGCTAGACGCCGGCATCACCAACGGTTGCCAATCCAGCCCGCGCATGTTCTGTCCGAAGTGCCCGATCACCCGTGGCCAAGCCGTCACGTTCTTGGTCCGCGCGGCGGGCATCTCAACCGCCAACCCGCCGGCGACGCCGACGTTCGGCGATGTACCCACGACGCACGTGTTCTACCCTGCGATCGAGGCGGCGGCCGCCGCGGGCATCACTACTGGATGCGGCGACGGCGATTTTTGCCCAAAGAAAAAGGTGACCCGGGGCCAGTTCGCGGCGATGACGCGACGCACAACCGGCTGGCCCTCGGAGTCACCCGGGATGGCGACCTACGGTGACGTACCAACTGACCATTTGTTCTATGGCGACATCGAAGCGCTCAACAGTCACTGCGTGACGACGGATTGCGGCAGTGGGAATTACTGTCCGGACCAATCCGTCAATCGCGCTCAGTCGGCGATCTTCATTGCGCGGGCGTTCAACCTCGACGGCATCAACGACGCGTGCTCGAACGTGGGTGGCGGCGGGTCGAGCGGCGCCGGAGCTTCCGGGGGCACTGGCGGCAACGGCGGTGTCTCCGGCGGCCAGGGCGGGGGCGGGGCGCCGGACGCCGCGGGCGGCGCTTCGAACTCCGGTCAGTCGACGCGAACAGAGCTGAACGACGGCGGCTGCGGCTGCCACGCAGTGGGAAGCGAAGAGCCGAACGTGTTTGAACGCATTGCGTCGGCGCTCGTGGGTCGACGCTGACGCGGGATTGTTTGCGCAGAGAAGGAAGGTCCGGGAACGTTCCGACGTACACACTTGGTTGCTCTACGATGAGTCGCGATCGTGGCCTAACAAATTGAATTTATTCTGATAATCCCCCGCCCAGTTCCCCACGTACGGCTGCAGGACGTTCTGCGCTTGCTTCACATCGGAGGGACTGAACATGAAAAAGCTAATTGGGATTGGGGTGTTTGCCGGGACGCTACTCGCGTCATCGCAGGCTTTCGCCGAACCGAAGACGCACGACGGCTTCTATATGCAACTCGGCTTGGGGATCGGCTACTTGAGTTCGACGGCTGAAGTCGGACAGTTCGAGCAAACGCTCTCGTCGGTCACCATTCCGTCTCACCTCTTGCTCGGTGGAACGATCGT
>JAUIKB010000354.1 GCA_030430975.1 Polyangia bacterium | reverse complement strand
AGGCGTCATCCTCGGGCGGAACCTCCAGCGCGACGGCGTCCGCCGCCATATCGGTGGCGTTGGCGCAGCTGGCCGCCGCGCAGGCCAGTCTCAAGCGAGCCAAGATCCGCGCGCCAATCGCCGGCGTGATAACCGAGCGAATGGTCGAGGTCGGCGAGTCGGTACGACCGGGCTCGCCGCTGGTTGTCGTAACGGCGACTGGGCGGACCCGTATCGTGCTGGAACCCGACGAACGGAACCTCGCGCTGTTGGCGATCGGCCAGAAAGCGACCGTGTCAGCCGAAGCGTTTCCCGAGCGTAGCTTCGAGGCGGTGTTGTCGTTCATCGCGCCTGCAGTAAACGCCGAGCGAGGAACGATCGAGGTCCGACTCGATGTGCCCAATCCGCCGAAGTACTTGCGCCCCAACATGACGGTGTCGGTCGAGCTCCATATTCGAAGTCGTCGCGGTGCCGTGGCATTGCCACTCACGGCTGTTCACGACCTGGCGAGCTCTCAGGCTTGGGTTGCCGTGCTCGGCAAGCGGCGTCGTATCGAGAAGCGACCCGTGTTGATCGGGCTTCGGGGCGACCGTCAGGTCGAGATCATCGCCGGCCTAAAGGACGGCGAGAAGGTCGTGACGGAGTCGCTCGAAGACGTGAAGTTGGTTCCGTCGACGGTGCCGCTGGTCGTGCCTCAGTCGGCGACCGGGTCGGCGTCGGCTCCGGCGCCTTCGGCGTCCTCGGCTGCAGTTCCGGCGGCGTCGGCATCAGCGGGCGGTGACTGATGCCGATTTCGGTATTCATGGCGGTGCGCTTCATGTGGGAGCAGCGCTCGCAAAACGCCCTCATCATCACAGGTGTGGGGGTGGGCGTTGCCGTCCTCGTCTTCATCTCCGCGCTGATCGGCGGACTGCAGGCGAGCCTTATCGAAAGGACGCTGGGCACGCAGGCGCACATCATCATTACGCCGCTGGAGCAAGAAGGCAGACCCGTACTCAAGCCCAAAGCCGGCACGCGCTACCTGCGCCGGATAGAAAAGCCGGTTCAGCGCATGCGGCGAATCGACGAGTGGCAAAAAGTAGACGCGAACGTGTCGGCGCTCGGAGCGGTGACCGCCACGGTGCCGATCGCGACGGGTCCCGGATTCGCGCTGCGTGGCAATTCGAGCGTTTCGGTCGTGGCCGTCGGCGCGGAACCCAACCGTTTGGACGCGGTGATTCCGATCCGCAAGAACATCAAAGCTGGGCACTACAGCGTGGCCGGTACGGATGTCGTGCTGGGTACCGAATTAGCCGACGACCTGGGGATCGGCGTCGGGGATCGGATTCGGATCCGGACGGCCACCAACGAGGGGCAGGTGTTCATCGTGCGCGGCCTCGTGGACATGGGCGTTCAAGGTTTGAATCGCACGTGGGCGCTGATGTCGCTGCGCAACGCGCAGACGTTGCTCGGTCTTGCGGGGTCTGTGACGGCTGTGTACGCCCAGGTGACGGAGATCTACGAGGCCGAAACGGTTGCTAGGGATATCGGCCGCGTTACGGGGCTCACGGCGCTGAGCTGGATGGAGAGCAACGCGCAGCTGCTCACCGCACTGAAGTCGCAAACCGCGTCGACCACGATGATTCGTTTTTTCGTCATCATTACCGTAGCGATCGGCATTGCGAGCGTGCTGGTCGTGTCGGTGATTCAGCGGTCCAAAGAGATCGGCATTCTTCGGGCGATGGGCGCCACCCGGGGCGTGGTGCTGAACGTGTTTCTGCTTCAGGGGGCGGTTGTGGGAATGCTCGGGAGCGTGATCGGCGGCGCGCTGGGAGCGGTGCTTGCTCAGATCTTTCAGTTGATCGCGCGCAACCCCGACGGCACGCCGTTCTTCTCGTTTGTGCTAGACGCCCCGCTCTTGCTGACGTCAGGCGTGATCGCAACCGCCGCGGGCGTGCTGGCGGCTGTGGTCCCCGCGCGCCGCGCGGCAGCCTTGGATCCTGCGGTGGCCATCCGTGGCTGACGTCTTACGTCTCGAAGGGGTCACGCGCGAGTTCGACAACGGTGGAGTCGTCACGCGCGTGCTGCACGGTATCGACACGCGGGTGGTTGGCGGCGAGCTGACCGCGATCATCGGCCCATCAGGAAGCGGCAAGAGCACGCTCCTGAACATCATCGGATTGCTCATGCCCCCCACCGACGGAAAGGTCTGGATCGGGGACGAGGAGGCCAGTGCGCTTGATGACCGAGGCTTGACTCGCCTGCGTGGGCAAAAGATCGGCTTCATCTTTCAGTTCCATCACCTAGTTCCCGCGCTCTCGGCCGCGGAGAATCTAATGATGCCGCTGATCATCGAGAAGGGCCGCACGGGCGAGGGAATGCGGGAGCGGGCTATCGAAGGGCTCACCGCCGTCGGGCTCGGCGATCGCGCGGACGCTCGGCCCAGCCAGCTCTCCGGGGGTCAGCAACAGCGCGTAGCCGTCGCACGGGCGCTCATCAATCGTCCGCCGCTCGTCCTGGCGGATGAGCCCACCGGCAACCTCGACACTGAGAGCTCAGCCGTGGTGTTCGATCTGATGCGGCGATATAATCGCGAAGAAAATACTGCGTTTCTGATCGTTACTCACGATCCCCGCATCGCAGCCCAGTGCGATCGCGTCATCGAGATCGTCGACGGCCGGATTGAGCGCGACGGTGCTCCAGAATCGTAGCGATTACGCACGTGGCCGGCGGGGCGGTACGCCGCGTCTGGGGCAAAACGCCACATTACTGAGTATAGTTCGGCCGGGCACTCGTGGCCCGTCTCCTGGCACGCGCGTTGCGTATCTATTCGGTATGGAAGACCAGGAATCGACGGAAGAAGTATCCAACTACGTTGCCGCCCCCTCCAGCCACTTCGTCAAGCCAGCCAACGTTCGGCGAGCTGCCGGGCTGAGTCGCAAGGACAAGCTGCGCATTTTGCGCGCCTGGGCGGACGAAGAGCAACAACGGCTCAATGCCTCCGACGAGAACATGACCGGAGGTCCTCCCAGCCGCCTCCGAAACGTGCTGGAGCAAATCAGGATTCTCTCCGCCGCTCCGGTGTTCGAGTTCAGGCGAATCCTGTGCCCCACCGACTTCAGCGAATTGTCTCAGCGAGGGTTAAGGCTCGCTCGAAGCCTCGCGCGCGGCTCGTCAACGATTCAGCTCTTGCACGTGTCAGACGAACCGGTGGACGGCGAACGCGACACGCGCTTGTCAACGGTATCGATGGAATCAGGCGTACCGAATTTCCATTCCGTAGCGGTCGACAGCGGCAGCCGTGCTGCCAACGCGCGGCTGACCGAGCATCTAGCGATGCACCGCGACGCCGCGCTGTTGCATATCAAGGGGGGACGTAGCCAGCTGTTCGAGTCGATCTGCACGGTGGCGGAGGCCGGCGGCTTTGATCTGATCGCGATGGCGACACACCAACGGACGGGCCTCAGCCACTTTTGGTGGGGAAGCCAAACCGAGGCTGTTCTTCGCGCCGCGCCATGCCCAGTGTTGAGTTGCGGTGCTGATGATGACGGGACCGCGAGCCTCAATCCGGTGAAACGTATCCTGTGTCCGATTGACCTATCGACGGCCTCCAAGGTTGCCCTGGACAAGGCGCTGATGCTCGCCGGTCGCGATGGCGCGCCGGTCGACGTGCTTCACTGCTACGAGTTGCCGACGTCCGTGACGGGCGCTTCGGCGGTGCAGCCTCGCGTCGTTCGGGACGTGCGTGATGCAGCTCGGAAGAAGCTGCGGGGGCTGCTCGACTCCTTGTCGGCGAACGAGCGAAGGATGATCGACGACGTGCGCGTTGAAATGGGAAGCGCCAAGCACTTGATCGCCCGTGCCGATGAGCGCAACGAGTACGACTTGATCGTCCTGGGCGCCCGTGACCGATCCGCAATCAGCGAGGTGCTGATCGGTAGCGTTGCGCAATCCGTGGTCCAAACAGCGTCGTCGCCGGTCCTCGTCGTTCCGGAACAGACCGATCGCGCTGGCGTACCGGAACCGAAGGCGGAGCCGACGGTCGCGGGACTTCGGCTCCCTGCCAACATGGTTCCGGCTATGTAGAGAGCTGGCCGCCGCCCGGACCTAGGCGGTTACGCCACGACGCTCGGCCACCTGACGATGAAGAACCGCCGGCGGCAGGATGCCGTGCTTCATGAACGCCGCCTGCACCCGAGTGTGTACATCCGTCTCAAACGGTTTTTCGTACTTCACATCCAGAACGTACGGTCGGGCCTTTAGCTGATAAGCCACAAAGTCGTCTTTCAAGACTTGCTTGAGCAGAATCGGTACCGGCATTGCCAGGTAGCAATAGCGGCTCGTGATACACGCCTCGTGGATAATCTCTTTGGCCAGCGCGAGATCTTGGTCGGCTCCTACGAAGAAGTCCATGCCCACCTGCATCTCGAGAGCCCCGTAGTTCCCGCAAGAGGTGACGTCGGTCAGGATCTTGTTGTTGGGAATCGTGACCAGGTTGTGGTCGAGCGTATTCATCCTCACGCTGCGCAAGCCCACCTTGACAATGTCACCGTATTCACCGGCGTACTGAACGCGGTCCCCAACTTGAAACGGTCGGTCAAAAATGATCGTTATGCCTGCGATGAAGGCTGCGACCAAGTCGCGCATCGCAAAGCCGATCGCGAATGCGAGCGCGCTGCCGATAACCGTGAGCGCCGTGGGGTCGAGCCGAACGCTTAAACCCACCACGACGAGCGTTGTGGCGATGTAGAGGACAAAGCTCGTGAACGACTCCAGCTTCTGGACGAGTAGGCGTCGATTGGTGAAGCGCGCGCTGAGGCGTGCCGCGGTCGCTGACACGATGCGCATGGCGACGGTGGCGCCGACGATCACGAATATCGACAGCGCCACGCCGCCCCAGCGGATGAATCCCGACAGTTTTGAGATGTCAGGAATATCCTGGGCGAAAGCCGTGGACGGCAGTGCCGCGACCAATCCTCCGGCGGTGACAGTGACGAGCAGGCGTTTGAACGAGGGTCGCATCGGATGTCCTATTCCGCGAAAATAAGATGCCGCCGCTTCAGTAGCTGAGTGACGGCTCGAAACCAATTCCACGTGATCTGATAGCGCTCGCCCCTTAGCTCTAGAAATCCGTGCGCCGCTCCGTAGCGCAGGGCGTCTTGGACTTCACGTTGCGAGAGGGCGGTCGCGTCCACGATTTGACTCGTCGAAGCCCAACCCAACTGGATGATCGAGCGCAGCACGAAGACGGCGGAGTCGGGCAGGTCCTCGAGCTCCTCAGCCGACGGTGCCTCGAACAGCCGAACCGCTACGTCGCCCTTCTTCGACACACCCAGCGATCGACGCCAGAAGTGAAGTGCCACCGCTGGATTGCCGGCGGCGTAGTCCCAGAGCAACCGGTAGTAGCTGGCTTGGGTTCGCGCGAGCGCCTCGGCCCGGGCGTCGCCGCGCGGTGCATCCTCGAGCAAGCCATCGAACTGAGGCTTGATACCGGCTATTTCGTTTCGCTCGCCGAGCAGCTCGACAATTGCCGCTTCGGACCACGGGCGTAGACGCACCACTTCATCGAACAACGGTTTGGCGCCCCGGGCTTGCTCGAGAAAGCGCCAAATCGTCGAGTCGAAGGTAAGCACCCATGCGCACGTGTGCGAGTGCTGCTGCGCGAGGTCGAGCACGCGGTCGAACTGTTGCAGACCGCCCAATTGCGGCTGAATCAGGTGATGGGCATCGTCTACGATGATCGCACTGTCTTCGTCCTGGGCGTCGATCCATGCGCCGAAGTCATCGAGATCGGTCGATGGGTCCAGCGCGACGGCCCGATTCAGAGCCGCCTTGAAGTCGTCCATCGTGCCGACTGGGCACCCGACGCGGATGATGGCGTCGCCGGTCGCGGCGATCCGACTGACGATCGTGGATTTTCCGAGTCCACGTTCGCCGACGACCCCGAACACGCCGCCGCCCGGTCCAGCGATCTTCTGGATGATGTCGTCGATCGCTTCATCCGCTTCGCTATCAACGTATGCGGGCGAGGGCGTTTCAGGGCCGAGGGTGGCGAAGGTCTTTTCGGGTAGCGGATCGAACGTCTTAGCTTTGGTTTCGGCGGCCTTCTTGCTCATTCCTCGACGGAAAAAATAGGCTAGGATCCGTCGCGTTAGCGTGAAGGTAACTATCCAGTTTCGGATCACGTTGAAGGATCCGACGGCGAACAGATAGAACCCGCCGACTAACGCGGCCGGAAAACTACTGGGTCCCTTTTGACGCGCGAGGAGCCAGGTTTCGAATGCGGAGTTCTTCTTGTTGCCGCCCAGCCTGCTGTAAATCCCGGAGCGCCACCAGCCGACCAACACCAACGTGACG
>JAUIKB010000353.1 GCA_030430975.1 Polyangia bacterium | reverse complement strand
GTCACGGCAAGACCTCGCGACTATCCGACGACCAGCTGAATGATCTTGAGCAGTTCTTGCTGACGCTCGACAGCTTGGAGCCGTAGCTCACTGAACGATCACATTCCGATCGGACAGGTTGATTGCGCCGCGATCGTTCGTTTGCGAACGTGTCGATCCCTTCGATTTTCAACAGCCCGGTGTCGGCCGGCGCTGAAAGGCCGCGCAATGCAACCCGTGTCGAATCTTCAGTTTGGTGGCCAGGCGTCGCTCCAGGATCCTCACACCGGTCCGGTGACCGTTCAGCTGCATGGGACGGTTTCCGGGGCGACGCAGCCCGGCTTGGACCCAACGCAGGTAGCGCAGGCGGCTATCAGCGAGGCGTTTTCGCGGGTTGTTCAGCCTGCCCTCCAAGCCGGGACGCTTGCCATGCCGACGCTTCAACACAGCATGGCCGCGCTGATTCCTCAGATCATTCAGGCCATCGACCCCGGGCGGATGCAGGTGCAGTCGCTCGATCTGACAGTTCAGGTGCCTCAGTCCGCGACGCAACCCGCCGCTGCCGCGATCGCTGCGGCGCCATCCCCGATGGAATCTGCCGCGCAGAACTTCTCTGACAACGTCAAGGATCAATACGACCCTCGCGGTAGCGATGTCGAGGTGCGGACGAATATCGGAGGCATTAACGTTGGCGTCGGCACGGGTGGAATCAATACAGATGAGATCGCCAGTCAGCTGAAGGAAAAAGCTAAGTGGAAACTGATCGGCTGTGGCATCGCCCTCGTCTTGTTTCTCATTCTTGCTGTCATCGTGCTGATCGTTGGTTGGCGAATCTACGCCAAGACGGCGGACGCGATGAGCGGGCAGCCGACCAAGACCGCGCAAAAGGTTGTCGCCTGGGACGGAACGAAGCCGCTGACGTGTGTGAGCAAGAACATGAAGGTCGTGGGCACGACCGCAACGCTCGCGAGTGGCACGGCGATTCGGGCCACGGGTAACTGCAAACTCACGCTGATGAACGTGAACGTGTCGGCTCCGACTGCGTTGTCTGTTTCAGGCGCTAGCCTGGTGATCATCGAGGGTGGCAGTCTGACCGGGTCGAAGGTGGCGATCAGCGCTCTGGGCAAAAAGGCGAAGGTCCAGATTCGCGGCGCCAAGATTACGGGGAAGGTCAACAAGATCGGCGGAGCGGTGGTGGAAGGTATGTAAGTACTCGGCTGGTGGCGACCGGCGCTTCGGCGCTACACTCGCCGAGTGGAGCTTCTGTTCGTCCGGCACGGTGAGTCGCAAGGCAATGTTGAGGGGCGAATTCAGGGACACCTCGACTCACCCCTGACGGATCGCGGTCGAACGCAGGCGGCCGCGGCCGCGGACTGGCTGCGGAGCCGTGGGACGAGCTTTGACCGAGTGTACTGCTCGCCGCTTCGAAGAGCCGCCGACACCGCCGGCGTTCTGACCGAACGGCTAGGCGCGGCGCCGGCTGAACCGGTTACGGACCTCCGAGAAGTGCACTGCGGCGACTTGCAGGGCATGACGCGGGACGAGATCGTCAAACGTTATCCAGACTTCATGCAGCGGGACATCACCGGACTTGGAGACTTTGCCGCCTACGGCGGGGAGAGCTACGACGCGGTGCAGACCCGCGTCGCAAAGGTGCGGGGCATGCTCGAGGAGCGACACCGCGCCGCGAATCAGCGCGTGCTGATCGTGGCTCACGGCGGCATTAACTTTCAGATCGTCAAGGCTCTTATCTGTCTCCCGGTCCCGCGGGTCGGCATCCTCCGCATGTCGAACTGCAGCATGACCCAGGTCGTGATGCGCGACCGCCGTGGGGTTTACTTGGGAGAGGTGGCTTGGCACGTGCCGCTAGATCTACTGCCGACGGTGAGTGGCGCAGAGCTGAACACAGCGTTCGCGTGAGGAATGGCGGAAGCGCGAGCGCCCGGGCCAGCGTATGCTGAGCCGATGAGATTGCCACTGAAGGTCGCCTTATTTTGCGGCGCAATCGCGCTGGCGTGCTCCTCAGAGCCGACAGCCGGGGCGGGGAATGCGGGAGCCAGCGATGCGGGGCGCGATCAAACAAGCGACGCTACCGATGGGGCGACTGCTGACGCACTCGACACGGGCACGCAGCCTGAGTGTGAAGGCGAGCAAGGGACATTAGGGGTTTGTTTGAAGAGCGTCTCGGGCAGTGTCGTGGACGAGACGGGCCAACCGCTGAAGGATCTCGCGCTCAGTGTGTGCGGAGCGCAGTGCTTTTACGGCAAGACTGACTCGACCGGCGGCTTTTCCGTGGAGGCCGGCTACTTCATCAACCCGACCGGCTATTCCGTCTCGCCTCACGGCCGTCCGTTCCGGCCGACCTACTACTTCCCGCTGCTGCCTCTCGTCGACGGACATGTCGAGATGGGCGAACTGCGTGTTTTGGAGTTTCCAAGCGATTCAGCCGAACTGGTGGTCAAAAACGATCTGATGGGCGCGGCGCCGCCCGCCCAATCGGTGACGGCGTCGGGTGTGACCCTCACGGTGCCGGCGGGCGTCCGCGTTGACATCGACATCGAGGACGTCAGTGCCGGTGCGGACGGTCGACGCTTCCGGGTGTTGAAGGTTGCCGACGCGGTGGTCGGAGAGTTCGTACCGTCGGAGTATGGGCTGAGCGTCGTGTACGCGCTGGGCCCGTTCGAGGCCGGCTTCTCGGTGGCTGGACCGCCGATCGAGACAAGGACAGCGCAGCTTTCATTCCCAAATGACGCGGGCTGGCCGGCCGACACGGAGGTCGAGATTCACGCGCTGGGTAGCTATTTGTACCCGGACTGGGTGCCTCCGGCGACCTTTGCGAAGGTCGCCGTCGCACGTGTTACAACGACCGGGGACCGTATCGAAATGCTGCCGGGTGAGGGGGTCGAGCGACTCACCTGGATCGGACTGAAAGCGAAGCCATGAAGTACACAAAAACCCCGTTCCAAGTAGGCGTCGTGGTCGGTGCGTTGGCGTTGCTCGGGTGTTCCGATGCCGCCAGCGATCCTAGCAGCAATGCCGGTGGGCAAGGCGGCAGCGCCCAAGGTGGGAGCAGTCAGGGCGGCAGCGCCCAAGGCGGGAGCAGTCAGGGCGGCAGTGGCGCGCAAGGCGGGGCCGGTGCGACGGGCGGTTCCGCTGGCGCAGGAGGGACGTCCGGCGGCGGCGGGAGCGCAGGCGCTAGTTGCACGTACTCCGGTGCTTACCCAGCCGGGCCTTACGCAGGTCCCGGGACGTTCAACCTGGGTGACGTCGTGCCGGATCGGATGCTCGAGGGTTACGTGAACCCCAGCGCTGTCGGGTTGGCCAATACGCAGCCGCTGACCACCTACTCGTTCGACCAACTTCGGAAGGAGGGCGTGTGCTACGCGGTAGTCCACATATCCGAGAACTTCTGACCAGCGTGCAAGAACGCGGCCCGTGATCTGGCCGCGCTAGCACCTGCCGTCGCCGCTCAAGGCGTCGGATTTGTAGAAGTCCTGAAGACAGGCGTTTTGGAAGACTGGATCGTTACCTACGACATTCCCGTGACGACCGTGCGCGCCACCCCGGCGGACGGCCAAGACTGGCTCGCGCGGCGTGCGACGGCGTACATCATCGAGTTGGCTACGATGAAGGTGGTCTGGAAACACGAAGGCGATATCTTCGGAGTGGGCGACTCGGCCGCCAAGCAGGCGATCGACGAGATCAAGGCGAACTACCTGTAGCGCGCCGTCGCGACTCGAATCACACACGATGTCGAGCGAAGTCGAGACTAACCCGATCACGTTGCGGTTCGTGGCTGGCACTCTCGAAGTGACCGGGATGGAGCGGTCGACCGCCGCGGATGGGCTCAAATGGGACGACCGCAGCGGCTGCCACCGTGCAGCTGCGCGGCACTATTCGGCGATCGTGCGGGCGCTGGTGAAGTCAGATACGCCGTTCGTTGATGAAGCCAGGCGCTATTCGGAGTTGGACCGCCGATGTCGGCTGCAGCGTACGCCCCGACCCTACCAGACGGAGGCCGTCAAAGCGTGGCGAGCTGCCCGTTCGGCGGGTCTGGTTGTCCTGCCCACCGGTTCCGGCAAGACGCACATGGCCGTGATGGCGATCGACGCGACCCAGCGCGCGGCGCTGGTGGTGACGCCGACCCTCGACCTGGTGCGCCAGTGGTACGATGTGCTGCGCGCGGCGTTTGGCGACCCTGTGGGCGTCATCGGGGGAGGCGAGTACGACTGCCAACCGTTGACGGTGACGACTTACGACTCCGCGTACATTCACATGGAGAACATCGGTGCGAAATTCGGACTGGTCGTGTTCGATGAGTGCCATCACCTTCCGGGCGCCGCGTACGCGCTCAGCGCCGAACTTAGCTTGGCGCCGTATCGGCTCGGGCTGACGGCGACGCTCGAGCGCGCCGATGGCCGTGACGAGTTGCTGACCGAGCTGATCGGGCCCACGGTTTACCGAAAAGAGATCGGCGAACTCTCCGGAGGTTACCTTGCAGAATACGAGACGGTGCGTACGGTCGTCCGGCTATCGCCTGATGAGCAGCGTGAGCATGACGAGGAGCGGGCGATCTATCTGGATTTCTTGCGCAAGCAGCGCATTCACATGGGGTCACCACGCGGCTGGAGCGACTTCATCATGCGCGCGTCACGGACGGAACACGGACAGCGCGCACTGAAGGCTTATCGACGTCAGCGGCAGCTAGCGCTAGCCGCGCCAGCCAAGCTGACCTGCGTCGAGCAGCTACTGGAGCTGCATCGGTCGGACCGCACGTTGATCTTTACGTCGGACAATCGGACTGCGTACGCGATGTCCCGTAGGTTCTTGATTCCGATCATCACCCACCAAACAAAAATCAAAGAGCGTAGTCATATTCTCGAGGCGTTCGCCGATGGTCGCTACACCGCTGTCGCGACTTCGAAGGTCTTGAACGAAGGGGTCGACGTTCCGGATGCGAACGTCGCTATCGTCGTGAGCGGTAGCGGTTCGGTTCGTGAGCATGTGCAGCGTCTGGGCCGCATCCTCCGACCGCGGGACGGCAAGCGCGCTACCCTTTACGAACTCGTGACGGCCGGGACGAGCGAAACCGGGACGAGCGAACGGCGTCGAGAACACTCGGCGTACCAGGGGTAGCAAGATGCTGACGCCTGAACTGGTGATCGCGCGACGGCGCGGCGAGCGACTACACGTGGGTTCGATTCCCGCCAAGCAGCGGGACGCGGCCGTCCACCTCGCGGCGCAGTATCTGAGTATCCTGCTCGAGCACGAAGGCGCGTCACGCGATGACGCCAGCCTAAAGAAAGTCTCCGCGGGTTTGCTCAAGCTCTTAGACGACGCCAATGAGTATGCGACTGAAACGGATCTCGAGCCGCCGCAGCTACGCAGAGAGCTGTTTCTGCATGCCGCTTCACGACGTCGGAGCCAGAGATCTGGCTTCGATCGAGAAGAGATCATCAACGAGGTGGCGCAGCGCGTGGAGCTCACGCCGCAGCGGCTGGAGCAGGGGCTGTTCGCCGATCTGCGGGGCGCTCAGATTCTGCAGCGCGCGACGCGCCTGGACGCTGAGGCTCTGCTGAGTCGATTCGACCGCGCCCAGCGCCAAGCCGTGCTTCTGCGGGCAGTTCGGGTCGTGGCCGTCGTGCGCGGGGCCACCCCGGCGGCGTATCGAACGCTGTTTCAGAAGCTGAAGTTCCGGCGACTGCTGTTTCAGGTCGAACCGGAGGATGATGGGTACCGGTTCACGATCGACGGACCCTTCAGCCTGATCGACTCAGTGACAAAGTACGGGCTTCAGCTGGCGCTGATCTTACCGGCGCTGGAGGCCTGCGGTCAGCTGAGTCTGGAGGCTGAGCTGCGCTGGGGCAAAGATCGTCGCAGACTCACGTACAGCTACGAACACCAAGCCGAGAGCACGCTTGAGGCTGACGCGGCACTCCCGCCCGATGTGGAGAAACTCGTTGGCGCCATCGAAAAAGCCAGCAAGCAGCGCTGGAGCGCGCAGCCGGGAGGGGCCCTAAGAAACATTCCGGGCGTTGGGATCGTCGCACCGGATCTCACGATGCGGCGCGACGACGGCGAAGTCGTGTTCGTCGAGGTGATGGGCTTTTGGAGTCGCGATGCTGTGTGGCGACGCGTCGAGATGGCTCAGACCGGCCTCGGCGCGCGGTTCTTGTTCTGCGTCAGTAGCCGGCTGCGGGTGAGCGAGTCGGTCTTGGATGAAGACCACAGCGCGCTGTATGTCTACAAGGGAACGATGAACGCCAAGACCATCTGCAAGCGCCTCGACCAGCTGTGCGAGGACGTGGCGTCGGGAACCTGACGCGGCGTGAAGCGCACGTCTGTCGTCTG
>JAUIKB010000352.1 GCA_030430975.1 Polyangia bacterium | reverse complement strand
GCCGATAGTCGCGGTCGTGCCGCTCGATGTCCAAGAACCCTGTTACCTTGCCCATGCGTTCGTCCCGGACGTGTCGGTTGCTCACTCGCTTGTGGCGGTGTGCTCTTGCGATTTGAAGAAGCGCTTACTTGCCCTTCACGTGCTGAAGGCCGACCTCAATGACGCCCAACCCGGTCTGGTCAGCGGCCTGATGCTTGGCCATTTCGGCCAGTGCACGGCGGTATTCGACCGGCATCACCTTTTTGAACTTCGGCGCCCACGTGCTCCAGTCGGCCAGGATCGTCTTGGCCTTCTCGGAGTTCGTATAGTGGCCGTGGCGTTCGATCAGGCGATAGAGACGCTCGGCGTCCTGGGTCAGCCCCTTGGTCGGGCGGATGAGCACCATGATCTCGAGCCGGTCGGCCCGCTCGAGCACCCGCCGGATGCGGGTCGCGACCAGTTCCATCGCTTCGTCGGTGTCCTTGGCGTTGATCTCGAGCGACGCGGAGTTGCACCCCAGCAGCGAGGCGGCCTCGACGACCTTGGTCGCCTCCGCATCAATGTACTCAGGGAGCAGCTTCGCGATCAGCGTGCTCGTCGCCTCGGCAACCTCAGACGGCTTGACCACGACGCAGTTTCCTGCTGCGAGCGCACCAACCAACGGATCGATCGCGAGGGAGAACGGGTAGTTCCACGGGGCGATGATCAGAACTAAGCCGAGCGGATCAGAGTAGCGGTAGCTCTTGCCTGGTTGCACCACGATCGGCGAGCCGACCTTCTGCGGCTTCGCCCACTTCTTGAGACGTTTGGCGATGTAGTCGAGCTCCGCCCTGGCATGGCCGATCTCAGCGATGTAGGCCTCGAGCCCCGGCTTACCGAGATCCTGTGCCAGAGCCCCGGCGATGTCCGACTCGCGCTCGATGAGCATCTTGCGGAGGCCGTCGAGCTGGCGCAGCCGCCATTCGACGGGTCGCGTGCGCCCACTGTCGAACACTTCCCTCAGGTCAGAGACAAGCTGCGGGATGTCCCCAACTGGTGTGAATTGAGCACTGGTTCCGTTCGAACCGGTGGGTACGGCTTGCATCGTCATGCGCTTCCTCCGAAAACTGAGCGCAGCTCCCCACCGCACTCCGGTCAATCGACATACTACCCGGTCCCGTCACCCGCAAGGTGACCCGAGCCAAAACGCAGCAGACTCCGGCAGATCGCCGAGTCAGCGACAGTCTGAAAACACTTGTGAGAACAAGTGCCTAGCCAGCACGCGATGCCCAGCCGCATTCCAGTGCACGTGATCCGATGGGAACTTTCGATACTTCGGACACAGATTCATCGCGGATCCGCACGCGAGGTCGGCGCCAACGTCGACCAGCGCGTCGACCTGCCCGGTCTGCGCACGCGCAGAGAGCCACTCGTTCAGTACAGCGGTCGCCTTGGCTTTGGGGCGCTTACCAAATTTCGACTGGCCCCAGGGCGGCAACGCAACGGCGATGACCTCTAGCCCCCGAGCCGCTGCCATCCCGTACATCTTCGCGAGGTTGCCTTCGATTTCCGCCAGCGCACGCGGCGTGATGTGCCGCGCCGCGAGATCGTTGATCCCGCCAAATACGATCACGTGTGTGTAACTGGGCTTGGCAGCCGTGGTGCCTACGCCGAACACGTCCTGCCGAAACCGCCACCGCATGTGCGACGTCTGCTGGCCGCCAACACCGTATGCGTCGAACCGGCTGTCCGGGCACCGCGCCTGCAGCTCAGCCATGTAGCGGCCGCCACCGATGCGCTGATCGGTGATCGAATCGCCGATCGCCGCGACGACATAGCGCCGACCCGTCTTGGGCGCCGGCTGAAAATCGCTGGCGCGCGTCAGACACCGACTCGACGAAACCGTGAGGGCGTGAGCCGGTGCGACAGCGACCCCTAACCAAACGGCAGCTGCAGCTGCTATCAGGCGGGCGCACGTTCGCATCTCTTCAATATGACGGCAGATCGCCTCAGAGGCCCAACTTTCGGAACCCGCTGCGACTCTGGTAGGGTCCCATCGCCCCATGAACCTGCCCTCGGCTTCGAGCGCCGCGCTCTTCTACGCCATCACCGCGGGCCTATTTGGCCTACTGCTGTTGGGCATCGCGCGCGCAGACCGACTCCACGCGGCCCCCATCAAAACGACGCGGGTCCGGCTGGCGATCGCGGCCGGCGGCACCATCGCATGGCTGGCGTTCACGTATTCGGTCGCCCAAAGCGGCGCCCTGCGCCAGTTCAATGCGACACCCCCGCGCCTTCTGGTGTTCATAGCCGTCGCTACGCTCATCAACCTGCGTCTGGTCTTCTCACCGTTCGGCAAACGACTGGCCACGGGTTTATCGTGGGCGGCCGTCTTGGGCTACCAAGCATTTCGTATACCGGTGGAAATATTTCTGCATCGTATCCACTCAGAAGGCGTCATCCCGGCGCGCATGACGTGGGAAGGCATGAACTTCGATATCGTCACCGGCATCCTGGCGCTGCTGCTGGCCGCACTCGCAACCAAGGGGCTGTACCGCGGCCGCACAATCGTACTTTTCAACGTGATCGGCCTCGGGCTCCTCGTTACGATCGTCGTGATCTCCGCGCTCTCAAGCCCGCTGCCCGTTCAAGCGTTTCATGACGAACCTTTGAACCGGTTCGTGTTTGAGGCGCCGTACTGCTGGCTGCCGCTTTGGATCGTTCAAGCAGCGCTGTTCGGACACTTGCTTGCGTTTCGCAAGCTGTGGCTAGAGCGAAGCGAGTCGCGCGCTCAGCAGCGCTCAGCAGAGCGGCTGGCGAAGGCCCATGCCGAAGCCAACGAAGGTTCAAACGACTAGTGCGCACCACGGAGACGCGGATCGCCGGCCGGACGGTGCTCACGTTCACGCCTCAGGAGCACATCGTAGTCGGCCGTCAGCGTCTCGAGATGCTGCGCGCCGAGCCGGAAGGATCGGCCATCGACTCGTCGATATTCAACGCGGTGAAAGCGGCGCGACGCCCACCCGTAGCGTTGATTCTGCGCGGCGGCAGCGACGACGGCAACGGGTCGTGGCGGTTTGACCAGAAGCTGACCGACACCGAGTGTGCGGAACTAGGGTACCTGCTGTTGCGGTCGCAGCTCGCGCTGTACCGCGAGCTCGTCAAGATGGGTATCTTGATGTTCGCGAAAGTCGATTGGGGCCCCGACGAGGTTGCCGGACTAGACGAAGGCCGACACCGTGTGCTGGCGGACCTCGCCGCCGACGTGGCCAAGACGGCGACCGACGATGCGAAGGCGCGGTTGGCCCTCGACGAGTGGATCATCCGGCATTTCACTTACTGGCTCCTCACGTCCTTCGACGAGAGCCAGCATATTTTCGAACGGACGTTGCCCCGCGTCGGGTCGCTGCGCGTGCGAGTGGATCGGCTGCTGGTCGCCGCCGGGTTTTCGGCGGTCGGAGAATAGCCCCAGCGTCGAAGTCCCGAACTCGGAATCACTCAACAGTCATCAGAGTTAGCCACACGGCGAAGCCGTAGCGAGGCGACGCCGCGCAGCGGCTAAGAGCCGAGCAAACTGCCTACTTCGCCTTGGCGGTCCGCCGTTTGCGCGCGCGCATCACGAATCCGACCAGCCACGCAAGGCACAATGCGCCGCCTATTCCAACGGCGGAAATAATCAGATTCGTGCGAACTGAACGGCCTGTACGCAACGCCGAGAGCGGCTTGACCACGCCGGCCTTGACCGCAACCGACTTGGCGCGTGCGACCGGGATACCGAAGTTCAATGCCTGGCCGCCGCTGTGCAGTCCGACGGCAACGCCGACCACTTGTGCCTGTTCGTTGAGGATCGGTGAGCCGCTCGAGCCTGGAGAGATCGCCGCGGTGATTTGCAACTGCCAACTCGGTTTGTAATCGTCGGCGCCTTCGGGAGGCAGCCCTGTCTCTCGAATGGCGGACACGATTCCGGTCGACACGGTGCCGCTCAGTCCGCGCGGGCTGCCGATCACAATGACG
The DNA here is from genome assembly GCA_030430975.1 of Polyangia bacterium. GTDB lineage: Bacteria > Myxococcota_A > Polyangia > Polyangiales > Polyangiaceae > JAUIKB01. The sequence continues at coordinate 2,361 of JAUIKB010000352.1, read as the reverse complement.
TTCTCACCCTGCTTCACCGACGTCTCGCTCAAGGTCAACGCCGGGCGCCCGCCGGACGCCAACTTCAAGACTGCAATGTCGATCTGTTCGTCGTAGGCCACGACGCCGACCACCTCGACCCGCGACTTGTCCGCAAACACGGCCGTCGCCTTGGCCGCGCCCGCGACGACGTGGTGGTTCGTCACGAGCTTGCCATCGTCGGAAATAACGAAGCCCGAACCGCTCCCAACCTCCCGGCCGGACTCATCCGCGACCGCTATATGGGCAACCGAGGCCTTGGACTTAGCGATCACCTCTGCCAGCGGCAGCGCGGACACCGAACTGGTCCACACACCGATTCCCAACGCGAACGCTACGGCGGACAGAGCGGGGCGACGCATGAGCCGCACTCTACAACAGGCAATTCGTACTGGCCGAATCGGCGTAAGGTCACTATAGCCGAGGCATGAAGCGAGTCCTGTTCGGAGCTATTTTCCTGAGTGCCATCGCCGGCTGCGACGACAAGAAGCCCGCCCCAGCCGGCGCGGAGTCATCCGCCGCCGTGACGGTCATGTCAGCCAAGAAACCAGCCGCCGAGCTCGACACGGCCCAAGTCAAGACGTTGTTCAAGCAGCTCCCCAAGGAGATGACATCCAAAAAGAATCCCATCACGGCTGAGAAGGTCAGCCTGGGGCGGATGCTCTACTTCGAAAAGCGCCTGTCAAAGAACCACGATATCTCCTGCAACTCGTGCCACGACGTAAACAAGTTCGGCGTCGACAACGAGCCCACTTCGCCTGGTCACAAAGCGCAGCGCGGCGCCCGGAATTCGCCGTCGAGCTTCAACGCTGCCGGGCACATCGCTCAGTTCTGGGACGGTCGAGCAGCCGACGTCGAAGAGCAGGCCAAGGGCCCAGTGCTCAACCCGGTGGAGATGGCGATGAAAGACGAAGCAGCGGTGCTCGCAACGCTCAAGTCGATGCCGGAGTACGTGGACGCGTTCAAGAAGGCCTTCCCCGACGACAAGGACGCCGTCACTTACGACAACTTCGCCAAGGCCGTCGGTGCGTTCGAGCGCAAGCTGGTCACGCCATCGCGCTTCGACAAGTTCCTCGGTGGAGACGACAAGGCGCTCACCGACGAGGAAAAAAATGGCCTGGCCGTCTTCATGAAGACGGGTTGCACCACGTGTCACGCCGGGCCGTATCTAGGCGGACACATCTACCAGAAGCTGGGTGTCGTCAAACCGTGGCCGAATCTGAAGGACGAGGGCCGCAAGGAACACACCAAGCAAGACGCGGACAAGTACATGTTCAAAGTGCCGTCGCTCTTGAACATCGCCAAAACCGGGCCCTATCTACACGATGGATCGGTCAAGGAGTTGGACAAGATGGTGCAGATGATGGCCAAGTATCAGCTCGGCAAGGATCTGAGCGATGCGGACACGAAAGCGATCGTCACGTTCCTAAACGCGCTCACCGGCGAGGTCGACAAGGAGTACGTCAAAGCGCCGGAGCTCCCAAAGAGCACGGCGAAGACGCCCAAGCCCGACCCGGCGTAGGCAGTTCTACGCCGGCGGCGCGGGCGGCTTGATATCGCTCAATTCGCGAAACTAGAGCGACGATTTGAGACTGCTAAGGAACGCGTTGTAGCCAGCTTGGGTGGGGTGAAATGATGAATACGACACCGACTTATCGGGAAGAAACTTCGGCACGATCTTGCCGTTCTTTTCGACGAGCGTGAACTTCGGAGCCACCACGATGGTGTTGATGTAGCGGTCTTTCAAGCGACACGCACCGTGGTACTTGAACTTGCTGGCGGACACGAGCTTGATATTGGCGCCGGTTGCACTTTTTGCCTTACTTACCGCACTGGAAATTTTACTATTGAGCACACGGATCTGACTATCGATCCAGCGAGCCTCGTTCCCGTTGATGCCGGGGATCGCCAGACATCGCCATTTCCCGACGACCTTTTTGGGCTGCATGATTTCGGGATACGCCATCACGCGAATGGTCGCCTTGGAGTATTTCTGCCCGATGTACTTGTACAGACTCGTGAGCCGACTTTGCACTACGGAAAAATTCTGAATCTTGATATTCGATAGCTCGGTACAGTCGCCGAGCCCATTCTTATACTCAATGCACCGCTGCAGCAGCTCGGGCCAGTCTTCCTTCTTGCGAAACGGATGGTCCTGATTCGCCGCCGGCTGACTCGTTCGCAGGTCGTTCCCGCCGATGCTCACCGTGATGAGCGTATTCTTTCCGTTCGCCGGCACGGAGAGCGACTTCAGTTGATTCTTGACGTGCTCTTGGCCCTCTTCATCCTTGGCCACCGCGCCGCGACATCCTCCAAACAACGATCTGGCACCGATCTGCTTGG
>JAUIKB010000351.1 GCA_030430975.1 Polyangia bacterium | reverse complement strand
ACTGATCGAGTCGACAATCGACAAAGCGATCGACGTCGCAGAAAGCCATGGCGGATTCTTGGTCAGCCAGGGACCGCGCAGCCTTGTGGTGCGTGTCAAGTCAAAGCACTTCCGCCAGGCGCTCAAGGATCTGGGCGGAGCAGGCCGCGTCACCAGTCGTCACGTTTCCGCACAAGATGTGTCCGAAGAGTTCCACGACCTCGAAGTTCGGCTAAAGAACCTGCTCGCCGTGCGCAACCGCATGGAGCAGTTCCTGGCCAAAGCCAAGAACACCACCGAGGCACTGCAGGTCGGACGCGAACTGGAGCGGGTGTCGGGTCAAATCGATCAGATCAAGGGCCGCCTTTCGTTCCTCAAGCGCCGCACCGCGTACTCACTGATCACGATCAGCATCACGCCCAAACCCAAGACTACCCCCACCATCGTCGAGCGGCCTAAGAAGACAACGCCACCCAAGGCCAGACCGCGCAAGCTGCCCGTCGGCTGGCTACCCAAGGTGGGCCTGGACACCCTAGTTGGACGCTGAGTTCTCCATCTAGTTGACCATTTCCTTCTAGTTAACCCTTTCCTTCCAATTATTAATGGGTATCAAAATGAAACGACTGCTGATTTTGGGAACACTGCTCGGCGCCCTGACCACCGGAGGCTGCAGCAGCATGCTGACCACGCCCGCGGGCTTCGCCGAGATGGACGACACCCACGACGACTACGGATACCAAGCCACCAGCGCCGAGGGCGTCGTGATCGCCGTCCGAAAAGAAGACAACGACCCCCAGGGCAACCTCGACTTCTGGGCCAAGGCGCTCGACTACGAGCTGCAGTCACGGGGTTACGAAACCAAGCACCAAACCTCGGTGCAAACCGAAGACGGCGTGACGGGCCGGCAGCTGCGCTACAGCATCACCCGGCAGGGTCGACCCCACGTGCTGCTCGTCAGCGTGTTCGTCAACGACGACGACGTCTACGTCGTCGAGGCGGGCGGCGACGAGGAGTACTTCGCCCAGGTCAAAACCGCCGTCGCCAACGCCGTCAAAACCCTCGACGCCAGCTGAGCGACAGGTCGAGGCCACCCAATATTGGGGACAGGTTCATTCGTTTCTTAACCTGTCCCCGGAATCCGGCGACCCGCGCACTCAGTCGTTGACGACGAACGTGCGGTCGCCTTTCTCGAAGAACGCGACGATCTGATTCGCGGCGGCCACGCCGGCGTTGGTGTTCGCCTCGAGCGTTTGGGCGCCCATTTTCTTCGGTGTTGAGTAGTAGCGCCCGGCGAACTTCTCTTTCAGCTCGGCGTCGTTGTCACCGGCGATATCCGTCGCGTACTTCAGGTCGGCGCGCTCGGCGAGCACTTCGGCCATCTCGGCATCGTTGATGACCTCTTTACGCGCCGTGTTGATCAGCACGCCACCCTGCGGCATGCGCGACAGCAGCGCTTTACCGATCGAGCCCTTCGTCTCGGCGGTGGCCGGGATGTGCAGGCTCACGTAGTCCGACTTCGAGTACAGATCCTCAACGCTGGATACCGGCGTGACGCCCGAAGCCTTCATCTTGTCCGCGTCCACGAACGGGTCGAAGCCGATCACGTTCATGCCGAAGCCCTTGGCGATGGTCGCCACCGCGCGGCCCACGAAGCCGACCGCGTGAATGCCTAGCGTCTTGCCCTTCAGCTCGGTGCCCGGCTTGCCGTTGAATTGGCCACGCGCCATGTACACCATCATGCCGAACACCAGCTCGGCCACGGCGTTCGAGTTCTGGCCGGGCGTGTTCATCACCGCCACGCCCGCGCCCTTGGCGGCGGCGCAGTCGACGTTGTCGTAACCGGCGCCGGCGCGCACCACCAGCTTCAGCTCCTTGGCGGCAGCGATCACTTCAGCGTCGATCTTGTCGCTGCGGACGATCAGGGCATTGGCGTCCGCCACGGCCGCGTGCAGCGGGCCGGGTCCTTCATACGACTCGATGGCAGCGGTTTCGTAACCGGCTTTCTTGAGCAGCGCCTCGACCTGCTGTCGAGCGGCGGGCGAGAAGGGCTTGACGGTGGCGATCACGACTTTCTTAGACACAGTTCCTCCAGTGGGCGGGCCTCCATTGAGCGGTCCCGCGGCCGGCCAGGGGTACAGCCTCACGACAGGCCACGCAAGCGGATTTGGGCGATCTCCGGTTGCGCCAGCCGCGCGGACCGCGTTCTTCTACGGCGCCAGCGCGTCGGGCGACTCGATATCCGACGCTTCGCAGTCCTTCGGCGCGCTGATCGGATTGCAGCGTGACGGCGTTCCGCCGGGCAGCTCCACGATGTAATCGATGCCGTCCACCGGCGCTGGATAATCCGTGCTGATGATCTGCGCGCCGCTGGCGAACGCCGCGTCACGCTTCGACGTGTCGCCCTGCAGCGCTTCCTCGCCAGGCGAATCCGCGCGCGTGCGGACTATGAAGCCGTCACGCACGGCCTGCTCGATATCGTCCCCAGCGGTTTTCGGATCGTTGAGGATCCGAAAGGCCTCGTAGGGATCGCCCGGCTCGGCTTCGACGAACATCGTGCGTCCTTTAAGCGACGTGCCGTCTCGGGTGTAGACATCGCGGAAGCTGCGCGAGTTATTGATGAACAGCACGAGCTTGCCGCGCGATTGTCCCAGCGTCGGCCAACCGTCTGCCACGATCGCCGCTCGCAACGTGTCGTGGTCACCGCGCACGTCGTCCGGCGTGATGAGCCGATCGCGCGGCCACACGGACGTGAGCTCATCGTCCAGACTGTCGAGCACCGGCTCCAGCTTCTCCGCCGTCGACGGCCAGCCACCCTTGGGTTCCATCTGAATGAACAGCGGGTGGTGACCGGGATGCGCGTCCGACCACGTCTTGATCAGCTTCAAGCAATCGGTGAAGCGGCGACATGTGGTGCCTTCGTCGACGAGTAGGATGTGGAACACCTCGAACTCGCCCGAGTCCGGATCGTACTGCACGTCGAGCTCGAACTTGCGCACGCCCTGTTCGTCGAGCTGCTCGTCGAGCGGCGCGTGACTGTACTGGAGTTCGACCACGTTGAGTTCGGTCGGCGCCAGGTGGTAACTGTTGTGGGTCCCGACGAGCTGCAGCTGGTTGATACGCAGCTCGTCGTCCCGCGGATAGGTCGCCGGAGGGTCGGCCGATTCATCGCTTCCGCCGCATCCCGCCAGCACGCCCAAGGCGAGCGCCGCGGTCACACCCAGTGCACGAGAAGTGACACTCATCCGTTAACCATGGCACACGCTGGCACACGGCTCGTTCACATCTTCCAAAAAAGCGGGGATTTCTGCGCCTGCGGCACTGGCCCGGTACTTGCTCTATCGGCAGCGTTAGCAAGGAGAGAGCCCGGTGGCAGACGTTCAAACCCATTCCGAAACCAACCTCAGCGCAGACCGACGCGAGGATGCCTTTTTCGCTCAGGGCGAAGCCGGCGAGTACGAGGGTGGACCCGCATCTGTATCCGTAGAGAGCTTCGACGATCTGGTCGGGGACATCGCACCCCCTCCGCCCACGCCGGAAGAGCGCGCCAAGCGCCGCCGCTTCATCCCGGTGGTCTCTTCGGTCGTCGGCGCGCTCACCATGTTGCTCTTGGTAGCCGCCGCGGGCGCGAACTCACGCGCTGCCGATGCGAGCGACAGCGCCGGCCCACAGGTTGCCCAAGCACCGGTCGCCGCCGCTCGGATCCAGGCGCCCGAGTTCCGCCCCGCCGCCGATCCCGCTCCGAAGAAACCAGCCGCACCTGTAGCCGTTGCACCGGAACCGAGTCCGGTACCCGCCGCTGCCCCGGAGCCGGCCAAGGCAGAGGCCGCACCCGAGCCGGCTCCGACTCCGGCCGTTGCCAAGGCAGTGACCCCTAAGCCCGCCCGTGTCGCCCGCGCCGCGCGCAGCAACCCGACGCCGCCGGTCGCGCACGCTCCCACACCGCCTCCTGCCGCAGCGCCGACTCCGGCTCCCGGTCACATCATCCAGACGATCCCCGGACCGAGCACCGGTTCCCTGCCTCCCGTCGGCGCTCCGATGCCGAAGCCAGCCGCCCCAGCTCCCCGCCCCGCGACGGCTGCCTTCCCGACGATGTAGCCAACCGGCGCCAATAAGGCGCTGCAGAACCCCGAGTTAGATCCGCCGCGCAGCGGCAGCCACCCGACGCCGCGCAGCGGCGAAAAGCGTCGCCTAGAGCCCGCGGCGGGCCTCGCAGCTTAGCGGAAGCGAGCCGATCTGCGCGTGGACAACCTGTTTTTCTTGGTGTCCGCCCGACTGGTCATCCCGGAGCTCGACCGAGCCAGCCGTTCTCGCCAGTCGTGATCGCCCTACTGAAGCGAGCGGACGCGACGCGCCATCTCGTCGAGCAGCGCTTCGGTCGTCTCCCAGCCCATGCAGCCGTCGGTGATCGACACGCCGTACTCCAGCGGCGTGTCGCTCGACCAATCCTGACGCCCTTCGTTTAGGTGGCTCTCCATCAGGAAACCGAGGATTCCGCGCTGTCCGTTTTCGAACTGCGTGAGCACCTCGCGCACGACCGTCGGCTGCATGCGAAAATCCTTGCCGGAGTTGCCGTGCGACGTGTCGATCAACACGGGTCGCTTAGCGCCCGCATCGACCTTCGTCACGGCATCGACCGCGCGCTGCACGTCGATGCCGGAGTAGTTGGGTCGCTCACCTCCGCGCAGCACGATATGCCGATCTGGGTTACCGCGCGTCTTGATGATCGACGTCTGACCGTCAGCGTTGATGCCGACGAAGCTGTGAGGGTGCCCTGCCGAGATCAGCGCGTTGCGCGCTGGAGCCAAGCTGCCATCGGTTCCGTTCTTGAAGCCGACCGGCATCGACAGCCCGCTCGCCATCTCGCGATGGGTCTGGCTCTCGGTCGTGCGCGCGCCGATCGATGACCAGCTCATCAGGTCCGACGTGTACTGCGGTGTGATCGGATCGAGCGCCTCACCCGCACACGGCATCCCGAGCTGATTGATCTTCAGCATGATCTCCCGCGCGCGGACCAGCCCGGTGGCGATGTCGCACGATCCGTCCAGGTGCGGATCGTTGATCAGCCCCTTCCAGCCGACCGTCGTGCGCGGCTTCTCGAAGTAGGTGCGCATCAGGACGTACAGCGCGTCCGCCGAACGTTTCCGCACCTCGAGCAGCCGACCCGCGTATTCGTAAGCCGCCTCCGGATCGTGAATCGAACACGGCCCGACGATCACCAGCAGGCGCCCCGTATCCTCGCCGCGGATCAGCGCGCGCAGTTCGAGCCGCGCCGCCCGCACGTTGGCCGCGATCGCGTCCGTGATAGGCAGCCGCTCCTTGACCGCTCGGGGCGAGATGAGCGGCTCGAAGTCCTCGAGGTTGCGATCTTCAACGGGTTCCATCAGGACGCTTTAGCATGTGCCTCCCCGCGGTCCGGCGGCGCGGCATATTGAGCGCAGGCACAGCGAAAGCGCACGTCACGCGCGCCGGCGGCCTGCCCCCTCCCGATCCGGGCTCCGGTCCGCGCCAACCGTCGGAGGCGTCAGGCGACCTACGGACAACCGGTTGTCCCGGAACCCTCGCGCGGATGGATGGGGCCCTGGGCGGAGTCGCTCGGTGATCACACTCGACCCGGCCCACCCCGAAACACTGAACAAGTGTTGCGACTTTCCCAGCCTGGGACATATGGTCATTTTATTCCGACAGGGTAATGACCCTGTTCGTATCGAGACCTCGCGAACGATTCTAGCACCCGTCGTCTGCTTCGGCTATCGGCGCCACCTTCCGCTTGAGCGCGAGTCGACTACGCTCGCGTCATGGCGACGAAGAAGCGGGGAACCAGTCGGGTCGGTCGCGCGAGCGGGCGAGGCACCCGGCGCATAACCACAACGAAGAAACCCACACCGCCGTCCGACACGAAGCCGAAACCCAAACCCAAGCCGAAACCGAAGGTCAAACCGACCAACAAGCCGCGTCTGTCCGACACCCGATCCGCCGTCAAGCGGCGCCAGCCCGGACTCACGACCGTCACCCTGAGCGAAGCGGAAAGCTACATCCGCGAGTCCACCAGCAGGGCCAGGCAAGATCTCTACTTCGCCGGCGCCATGTTGCTGCGCATCCGCGACGAGGACCTCTGGCAAGAGGCCTACAACAGCTTCGCTCAATTCGTCAGCAGAACCAACTGCATCTCCAAGTCCACCGCCTACCGACTCATCGCGATCGTCCAACGCTTCAGCAAAGCCGACCTCGCCAAGATGGGCGTCGTCCGACTCGGCGCCGCCCTTCAGTACGAAGCCGCCCTCGACCCTTCCGAGCGACCGACGCGCCTTCTGGCAGCCGAGATCGTGTTCAGGGAGCGCGGACAGTTCGTTCGCAAGCGACTAAGCGAC
>JAUIKB010000350.1 GCA_030430975.1 Polyangia bacterium | reverse complement strand
TCGGGCAAGGGCGTTACGCAGGCTGTGGCGAATGTGACCGACATTCTCGGCCCGGCGCTGGTCGGCATGACGTGTCTGGATCAGACCGGTGTCGATGCGCTGCTGCTTGAGCTCGATGGCACGCCGAACAAGGCAAAGCTGGGTGCCAATGCGCTTCTGGGAGTGTCCATGGCGACGGCGCGCGCCGCAGCGTCGTGCGTGGGCTTGCCGCTTTGGCGGTATCTGGGCGGAGTCCAGGCTCGCGTGTTGCCGACGCCGATGATGAATATCATCAACGGCGGCGCGCACGCCGACAACGGGCTCGAAGTGCAAGAGTTCATGATCGTGCCGCGCGGTCTCGATACGTTCGCTGAGGCGCTGCGCTGTGGCGCGGAAGTGTTCCAAACGCTGAAGAAGAACCTGAGCGCTGACGGATTGACCACGGCCGTTGGCGACGAAGGTGGGTTCGCGCCGCGTCTCGAGTCCAATGAAGGAGCGCTGAAGTGCATCATGAAGGCGATCGCTGACGCCGGGTACAAGCCCGGCGAGCAAGTGGCGATCGCACTGGACGCCGCGGCGAGCGAATTTTTCTCGGATGGGAAATATACCTTCGACAAGAAGGCGGTGACCACCGCGGAGCTAGTTGGCGTTTATGGCGATCTCGCTAGTCGCTATCCGATCATCAGTATCGAAGATGGCCTCGCGGAAGACGACTGGGAAGGGTGGGCTCTGCTTACCGAGAAGCTGGGCGACCGAATCCAGCTCGTCGGCGACGATCTATTCGTCACGAATCCTCAGCGATTGAAGCGCGGCATCGACTCGCAGATAGCCAACTCAATTCTCATTAAGCTCAATCAAATCGGTACGTTAAAAGAGACGCTCGAGACGATAAGGATGGCGACCGCGGCCGGCTACACCTCGGTGATCTCGCACCGGTCGGGGGAAACCGAAGACGCTTTCATCGCCGATTTAGCGGTCGCAACCAACGCTGGCCAGATCAAGACCGGCAGCCTGAGTCGCAGCGATCGGGTGGCGAAGTACAACCAGCTGCTGAGAATCGCCGACGAGCTGGGCGAAGGACAGGTTTACGCTGGCGCTGATGCTTTCCGTGCCACGTAGTCATCGTCGCTAGGGGACGATCTCGACGTGAAACCGGCCGGCGGTTCGGCTATCCTGTCACGCGATGCGGTTGCGAAGATTCTCACGGCTGGGTGCCGCGCTGCTCGCACTGGCCGGCGGCGTGTCGGCTTGTGCGACTGAGGCCGAGCTGGACCGGACGGGAACCCTTCGGAATCCGTGTTTTCGCAACGGGACGTGCTCAAGCGGGCTCGAGTGCATCTCCGGGGTCTGCGTCGATCCCGACAATCCCGGCGGCGCGGGTGGCATGGCGAGCGGCGGTGCCGGCGGCGTTGGCGGCGTTGGCGGAACAGCCCAGGGCGGCACGGCCCAGGGTGGCGCGGCCCAGGGCGGATCCGGTGGCGGCGGCCAAGCAGGCATGGGAGGCACCGGGGGCACACAGGCCGGTGCTGGCGGCACGGGTGGAACGACGACCGGTCCCTGCCAGGCACCCAACCATACATGCGCCGGGATGTGCGTTCCGAACAAGCCGGAGAACGGCTGCACCCTATCGCTGACGTGCGCCCCATGTCCGGCGCCGATGAACGGGTTCGCCACGTGCACCGCCGGTGGTGATTGCGCTTTCAGCTGCAATTCCGGGTTCCAGAAGATGGGTGACACGTGCGTAGGCAGTGGTGGCGCCGGCGGCGGCGGTACGGGAGGCACCGGCATGATGGGCGGTTGTGCCGGCGGTGACTGTCCCGATCCCCCGACCGGCGTCATGGGTTGCTCCAGCTGCGGCGGGTGCCCGAACGACTGGCCCATCAGTTGGGATGCCGTCGAGGGCGCCGACAAGTACATCGTGCGCTACGCGTGCACGATATTTCCCGGGCCGGCTTTCGAGACGACGGAAACGACGGCGACGCTCTGCGCGGATCTCGGGGTGTGCTCTAACGGACTGTGCGCGAACGGTGGTTTGAGCGTGACGGTCGAGGCCTGCAACGCCAACGGCTGCTCGGCGCCCGTCCAGTTCACCAGCGGTCTACCGATCGCTTGCGGAGGCGGCGTTTGTTGTTGAGGCTGGGCCTCGCGCAGCCGTGTCTAACGACGGCTTAGGCCCAACACCGTGAGCGGCTGGTCGGAGTTCGAGAACGTAATCGTGTCGCCGAGCGCCACGGCGATCTTCTTATAGGGACCGTCGACGAACATGAGGGCGTCGTTCATCTTGCTTCGCACGATCAGCTTTTCGCCCGGGCTTACTAAGATCCGCATCAGCTTGTAGGTCTGGCCCCGCGGGACGTAAGGCTCGCGCACGACGAGCTGAATCTTCTTCGAACCGAGCGGCAGGACTCGCCCACCAGCGCTCTTTTGAGCCGCCGTCGATCCGGCGGCCGGGCCGACCCACATGCCGCTGGACCGCTGTTCTTCTTTGCGTCCCCGGTGTTCGATGATGTAGCGGGACGTCGCGGCCGGGGATCGGTGGCAAAACAGCACGTCGTTGAGTACGCCTCGGGACCGAATGCGACCGTTGACGGCGACGCGCATGCGGTTCAATCGCACCTTTTTTAGACGCCCGCGGATAGCCAGGTCGAGCATCTCTTCGATGTTCGCCCGTTTAGCCGCACAGAAAAAACCGATAGAATGGTCCGGTGCACTGTTGACGCCCAGAATCGGAATGTCTGAGACGCTGTGCGATGCAGCCAAGAGCGTGCCGTCACCGCCGACAGTGACGACCAGGTCGGCGCCGCTTGCGTCGAACGCAGCGTGAGGTCGACGCAGGACGAGGGTCCGGGCGCCCAGCCGTTTGAGCGCTTTTTGGACGGCGTCGAGCGTTCGGCGATGTTCGTCGTGAGCCTTCCTCCAATGCTTGACGGAGGGGTCGCGGCGCTTGAGCAGGAGGCGAGCGCGCGGGTCCTCGGCGTCTTCGACATGCTTCGCGAACGCCGACCGCTTGGCGATCAGGATGATGCGCGCCGACGTCACGGGGTACCGAATCGCGCCTGTAGGCGATGCAACGCCAGTTCGGTTTTGACGTCTTCGACTTCTCCGGTCTCGACGGCCTTCAGGGCATCGGGCAATGCGATGGAAGCGATCGCCGCCTGGCGTTCGAGGGGCGAGCCGTCCAGCGTCGGCTCGCCCTGACGCTCGGGGTCCACGATCACTTCGTAAAAGAAGTAGCGCTCGGCCACCATGCCTGGCGACGCGAAGGCTGGAGGCCCGAGCAGTTTCAAGTCTGCGACCTGCACGTCGAACCCAAGCTCTTCTAAGAGTTCGCGCTGCGCCGAAACCGCTGTGCCGGCGAGTGTCTGCTCATCCGGTTCCACCAGGCCGGCGGGCAATTCCCAAAGTCCCGTACCAACGGTCGCGCGCGGCACGCGGCTAGGGTCGCGGGCACGCATGCCAACCGGCGGTCGCACGGCAGACCTCAAGTAGACGTGACGCGTTCCGTTGACCACGTGATGCGCCACGATGACGACGGCGTCGAGTGCACGTCGGTCGATCTCGTCGTAGTCCATCGGCTCGCTGCGCGTGCCATCCGGGTACCTGAGGCGGATGCGGCTGCGCTTGAGCCGCATGAACCCGGACGACTGCGGCGGCGACACGTCCTCCAGGAGTTCCACCGATATATCGGGAAGAGGCGGCAGCACGGTGGGCGGTTCGAGGCTGGGCTTGCGAGTTTTCTCTGCCAAAATCCGTCCGACGTCCGTGGTTTGGTTGCGGGCCTTCTTTCGTCAGGGTACATGCCCGAGCGTCCGGCGCCCATGACAATCACGCACGACGGGGAGACTTACAGAATGCGACGACTCACGAGACTTGGCACCACGGCGATCCTGGCGACCGGCTTGTGCGCCGGTGCAGTGGCAGCGCCCGACGTTTTGGTCGCGCCGGCGATGGCTAAGACGGTGCGTGCCAAGCTGGATATTCCAGCGCTTCGCAAGCAGCTGAACAGCGGCAAGCCGGCGCAGATCAACGCCGCGCTGTCGACGATCGCCGATGCTGGCGCGAGGGCACGCCCGCTGCTGGTCGACTTGAACGGATTGCTCGGAGCGGGTGTGGGGCTAGCCCAGCTGCCCAAACTGATCAAGGTTACAGCTGAACTCAAGGATGCGTCGTCGAGCAAGGTCATCGCGCCCTATGTGCGGCATCGAAGCAAACCCGTGCGACGAGCGGCGGCCGCCGGACTGTCCAGGACGGGAGGCAAGGCCGCGGTGGCCGGGTTGCGCAAGGGCCTGCGGAGTCGGGATGCCGCCGTGCGCGGAATCTCTGCTAGCGGTTTGGGCACGCTGGGTGCAAAAGAGGCACTACCGGATCTGTTCAAGGCTTTCGATCGCAACGTGGGTGAAGCAGCCGCCGCTATCGGTCAGCTGTGTAGTAAGAAGCAATGCGAGAAGTTCTTGGGGAGCCTAGGCAAGACGCCGTTTGACATCATGTCGAGCGGAATCGACGAGATTCTGTTTCGTAAGCCGGCAGAAGTTTCCGACGAGGAAAAGATAGCAGTGGTGGTCCGTTTGCGAGAGCTCGGGACCAAAGACGTGGGCAAGTACCTCAGCAAGGTTTCATCACGCTGGCCTAAAGAGTCGAGCAAGAAGGTCAAGAAGGCCATCGACGACGCCGTGGCTGCGGTCGGCGGTGCGAGTAGCGACGAAGAATGATGACGACAAGGATTTGGTTGGCTATTGGGTGCGCGGCGCTCGGCGCGCTGGCGTGTTCCGGAAGCGCGGACGGTCCGGGCGCCCTGTTCGCGTCTGATTGGCAGGATGATGGCGGCGACTCGATTCGGCAGGTGTTTGCCCGTGCGAGCCAGAAGCCGCTGTCCGCCGGTACGCCCCTCGCCGTTGGGGTGACGGCGTCCGGCCTGGTGGCGACGCATCTCGACAAGGACGCGCGCTGGCGTCATGACGGTGTCGTCGATTCGCGCCCCACAATCACCGGCGACGTGGTCGTCGCGACGGGTGGCGGCAAGCTGTTCGCGTTGAACGCGGACTCCGGTTCGCTGTTGTGGAGCGTGTCGGCTGACGGTCGATCGCTGCGCGGCGCGGGGGACGATGGCGTTCTTACCGTAGCCTCATTGGGGGCTACCAACGGCGGGCAGAGCATGCTCGTTGCGGTGGATCGTCAGGGCTCGGTGGTGCGTCGGATCGAGTCCAAGGAAGAACTCGGCAGTCCTGCTGTGATGGGTGGGTTGGCGTTTGTGCCCTGGGGCAATCAGTACGTTTCTGCACTGGATGTCGATTCCGGTGCCGAGGCCGGTCGACTGCTCGTTCGTCAGCAAGTCTCGCTCGCCAGAAACATCGGAGGCTCGCTGTTCTTTGGCGAACGCGGGCTGGTCAGGTTCGACGAGAAGATCGGTGAGGTAAGTCGAGGGGGTGGCAGCACGGTTGCACTTCCGAAAAGAGCGCTTCCCGGCACGCCGGTTTGGCACGACGACGGTAGTCGAGTGCATGCGCCCAGCGCTGGCGCTCGCGACAAGATCTCGCTGTATGCGCGACCGAGTGACGGTGCGACCGTCGGCGTGGCCAGCGACCGCTTTGCCAGCACTTACTTCCGAATCGCGATGGGATTCGAGTCCGGTAAGGGCGAGCTACGTTGGGTTCGGTCGTTCGAGCACGACGTGCTGGGCGGCGCAGCGGCGAAGGGTGGTTTCGCTTTCTGTCTCCAGTCTGGGGAGGTTCATCTCGTCGGTGCCAAGAATGGCGCGGACGCTGGCATGGTGAAGCTCGGCGAGAAGGCCCAGTCTTGCGTGGTGCAGGGCGGTGCGCTCGAGTTGCCGGCCAAAGAGTCGCCGGAGACCCTGGCGACTCAAGCGGGCCGCGCGGTAGCGATGCGCCAGGCGCAAATGGTTGCCGCTCAAGAGTTCCTGCTCGGCGAACTGGCCAAGCTCGAGGACGCGGAGGTGACGAAGCAGCTGCTCGAACTGTCGACCAGCCAGACGACGGCGCCGAAGCTCGTGGCCTCCGCCCGAGCGTTGATTTCCAAACGGCGCACGGGCGCTGAATACATGCTGGCAGCGTTGAAGAAGCACTACGACTTCCTCTCCGACTCGCTGTTGGCTCCGCCGGTGGGCCCGATCGCCGACGCGCTCGGAGCGCTCGGCGTGAAGGAAGCCGCGCCTCTGCTGACCCAGCACATCAACGATCCTGCCAACTCGCCAGATGACGTAGCGAGGGCCGCCAAGGCACTGGAGTCGCTAGCGTCGCCGGACGAATACGACGAACTCAAGACGTTCTTCTCGCTCTACCGGGCGACGGCGGATCAGGACGAGCTCGTAGCGGCGGTGATTTCGGTCGCCAAGGCGCTCCTGCGCATCGGTGGGAAAGACGG
>JAUIKB010000349.1 GCA_030430975.1 Polyangia bacterium | reverse complement strand
CGACGCCTTCTCTCCGGTGTCCGCAGCGCTGGACAAGTCGGTCGAGAAGCAGGTCCAGGAGCGCCTCGACGCCAACAATGAAGGCGCGATATTCGTCGAGCAGCACTCAGAAGAGTTGGGCAAAGAGAACACCGAGGCACTCAAAGAACAGGTCGCGTTCGTCGCCGACACGAGCTTTCTCATCTACGTCGCCCTACCGAAGCTCAAAGTCCAAATGACCGAACAGGTCAACGAAGCCAGCGACGTAAAGGCAACACTTACCACCAGCATCGACGAGGCAAAGAAGCGCGCCGACGATTCGACGCTGACCGAGAAACAACGCGCGGACGCAGAGGCCCGACGCGTGGACCTCACGCAGAAACGCGACGGGATCGACGATCAGGTGAAACAGCTGCAGGCGCAGATCGACGCGATGGATGAGCGGCTGAAGGTGCTCCAGTCGAAGTACGAATCCGCGCTGGATACCTTGCGCAAAGCACTGGCCGAGAAGCAGCCGAAACCCGCCTAGCCCAGGACTCGGTACCTAGCGAGCGTCTTTAGAACTCTCGCCACTGCTCGAAGCGCTCAAGCCAGGGCTGGTGGTTCTTGGTGCCGGCTTTGGTCAGCAGTTTTTCGAACCCGTCCAGCGCGTGCTCGCGCTCGAGCGTGTCGATGCCGTGTTCGGCCTCGAGTCGATTCAGAGCCTTGACGAAGGACTTGAGCACCGGTTCGAGATCGGACTTTTTCGGGCGCTTCATTTTGCTCACCTTGCGCATCGCGGCGGCGTACGCCTTGCACGCCGCCTCGCCTTTGGGACGGTCGAAGTCGACCCAGTCGCGAAACGGGCTATCGATGTTGGCCTCGAGCCAGGCGTCGCCCTTGACGCCGCGGATCTCGAGGTGCGGGTGTCCTTTCCACGCCTTCTTAATAAGGTCGGCCGTCGACTTGCGAACACCGTCGAACGACAGATGGAGGTCCGGCCGCGGCATCGTTCGGACAGCCTTCGTCACGTCAAACCCATAGCAGTCGATCAGCGTGAGCGACTCGAACCCAGCGGTCAGCAGCTGTTCGAAGCGTTTCACCTTCGACACCTCATTTAGCGTCAGCTTCCGGATCGGCTTGGCCCCTGTGAGGGCACACGGATCAAAACCGGGTGCACGCACGACCTCCAGGCTCGCTAGTGAAGGCAACCCGCGCGGCAAGGCGGCAACGATGCGTTTGCTCTGATGGAGTGTCAGACGCGGCGCGACGTCGGACGCCGCCAAGCGCACGGTCTTGGGCAGGCAGCTGTTGAACTGGATCTCAGTCGTCTCGGGCGCCAGCTTGAGGGTCTCGAGCTTAGGCGTGCTGAGGTAGACTTCGTCAATGCAGGATCGACTCAGATCCAGTTGCTTGAGTTCGTCGTCATACAGACACAGGGTACGGATTAGCGGTCTATCGCCGAGATAGCCCGGGAGGCTCTTAGACCAGCCGTACAGCTCGAGTTTGGTCAGCGCCGGCAATGCATCGAGACCAGCCCAGTCGACCGACTTTGCCGGGGCTCTCAGCGTAGGGCTGGCCCAGTCTGGCGCTCGGTCCCCGAGCTCGACGGTGATGTCCGAGCTCGATTCAGGTACATCAGACGGCTCACCGCCCAGGCTGACGGCGCGGGTTGCGTCCGACCCGATCACAGAATCGAAAGCCCTGACGACGGCTTTCGGAAGCGCGTCCCAATGCGCCTGACGCATGATCTGGTGGGCGAGGTAGTCAGGACCGCTATACGAATTGCCTGGGGTTTCGGGAGTGCAAGCCGGAGCAGCGTTTCCCAACGGAATAAATAGCGGCGGCATCGCGCCCTTCGTCACACGAATCCGCTGAACCTCAGCTCCTTTGTGGAAATGGTGCGTCAGGATCAGCGGCTTCGACGCCAGCGCCTGCTTAACGGTTGGGCGTTTCGCGAATGTCTTGGCAAATGCCATGAGTTCCAGCGTTTCGGTTCGGTCCGCGATCACCTGACACGCCCCGTAGCGTCCGTTTTGCAGCTTCAGCGCGAATACATCCCCGACATCCGGTATCGACATCCGCTGGAGGATACTCGGAGGAAATGACTCGTCCGAGCCAAAAACCAAGTGATCCCGGCAATGCCGCGTAGCCGAACTTATTTCACACGCGTGGCCGGCAGATCCGTATCCTACGCGCGTGAAACGCAAGCTCTTGTTAGGTGTATTGGCGGGTCTCTCGGCGACGGCGTGTGGCAGCGCGGAGGAAGCGAACAAAGCGTGGAGTTCGTTCTCCAAGTGCCTGATCGGTAAGCCGCTGACCGGCAACGAAAGCGTCTATGCGCGTCTTCGCCCGCTCGAGCTGACGCTGAAGAAACCCGGCGCCGGCAAAGACGCCTGGCCTAACAAGTGCGCCAAGCACGGTGACAAGCTGTACGAGAGCATCGACAAAAGCGGCGACACCACGCTGCTGAAGATGGAGCTTGGGAAGATCGGATGTGGCAAAAAAGAAGGCTGCCGATTCCCTGACGACGGCCCGATGTTGGCGAACGCCGACAAGATTTGGGCGGGAGCGAAAAAGGCTGGGCTGAAAACCGTCGACGTCGACGTCAGTCCTCCGCCTGCGGTCAAGCTCGACGTGGGTACGGCCGCAGACCTCAAGGGCATCGGTGATGCGCAGCTCAGGGTCGAAACCGAGCGACGCACGGCTGCCGGCGGACTGTGGGCGATCCTGCGCGCCGGCACGGGGCCGCGGGTGTTCTGCCGATTCGACGACGGCATGTCCAAGCACAGCTGTAAGCCGGTCGCGCCCGACCTGAAACGCCAACTGCACTTTCTCGTCGACGACGACAAGCCCATGGTCGGAATGTTGACCGAGGCCGGGCGCAAGGGGTTCGACATCGAAAAGGGCGGCGAGCCGCAGTCGATCGTCGGCGAGGCAGGCGCCGAGACCCGTAATGGGCTCGCCGTTGTTCAGTACAAGACCGGAAAATTCCGAATCGAAAATGTAAAGGACGGCAACTCGCGTTCCAAAAACGAACTCAAGATCGAAGCCACCATCAACCCAGCCTTGGCCGGTCCGGCAGCGGTTTGGCCCGGCGGCGACGGCCTCAATATCGTGCCACTGTCAGAGTCTGGGAAACCAGGCGAACAGATCTCGGTCAAGGGCGAGTTCGGCAAAGCGCCGACCGTGTGTCCGGGTAAGGACGAAGCCAGCGTGGTCAACATGCCCAAGGGTAAGAGCGGCGGCACAGTGTGGGTCGCGATGCTGAACGGCGGCAAGTGGACGTCCGCATCGGCGAAGCTGCCAGCGAACAGCACGGCTACGCTGACGTGTGACGGCGGCACCGCCCGCATTGCTTGGGGCGGCGGAGGTACGAAGCTAGCCGCCGGTGTCATCACGTGCACCGCCGGCAAGTGCTCGGAGAAAATGTCGACCTGGCCCGGTATGGCGGCGCAGGCGTGGCTGCTAACGGCTGCGTTCGGTGACAACCTGGCGGTGGTGTACCGTAACGCCTACGGGGCGGTGGCGCGGCGCTTCGGCCCGGCCGACGGTCTCGCCAAGGCCGAAGACAAGCTGCTGTACGACGATCCCGAACACGCCGGTCCGAAGTTCGAGAACGCGCGCGCCTACGCCGGCAAGTCCGGAGCGCTGCTGCTGTTCAGCGGCGAGAAGAAACTGCACGCCTTGCACGTGTCGCCTAAGGGCGAGGTCAAGAGCGTCGAGTAACGACGCGACGTCAGGCGCTGACTAGCTTCTTGGTCGGCTTGTTCGGTAGCTTCTTGGCGTCTCGAGACTTCATGGCGCGGGCGACGAGCGCACCGGCGGCGAACCCGAACAGATGGCCCTCCCACGAGATGCCCGCCTGACCCGGGAACACGCCGAAGATCATGCCGCCGTAGGCGAAGAACACGATGACGCTCATCAGGATCGAACCGAAGCTACGCTCGAACCAGCCCGCCATCAGCAGGTAGCCGAAGTAAGCGAAGATCAACCCGCTCGCGCCGACGTGGACCGAGTTCGAGGCGCCGATTGCCCAAACGCCGAGCCCACCGACGATCGCGCCAACGAGCGTTACCGCAAAGAAACGTCCAACAGAACGCGACATCACCAGCCAGCCGAGTACGAGAAACGGGATGCTGTTGCTCGCCAAATGGCCAAAGCCACCGTGCAGAAACGGCCACGTGACCAAGCCGGTGAGACCCGAAACACTGCGCGGGTGGATACCGTAGCGGACGAGTCCGCCCTGAAATGCGACCGTGTTGATCAGCAGCATCAGCCACATGACGCCGAGCATGCCGCCCAGGATCACGGCATGGAGCTTGAGCTCCTTCTTGATCGCTGCGAATTCTGTCTTGAGGCTGGCCATGGTCTTGCGGCGCACACGCGCGTTCTAACAATGTAAGCACGTTCGGCGCGATCTCAAGGCGTGACCCAAAATTCACCTTAGGTCCGTCGTGCGGAGCGAAGTCCAATTCCCGTCGAAACGCTGTTGGGGGTCTCCCCTGGCCTGCCTGCTCTAGCGGCGCCGCCGCGCGAACGCGATGGCAACGCCCATCACGAGCCATCCGCGCCCAGACGGTGAGTCCTTGCGGCCCACCGCGCGACAACCGCAGCCATCATCCGCACCGCTCGATGCGGTCGCTGCCTGACAGGTGCGCGCCGCCGTGCAGCGCTGCCCCTCGACGCAGTCAGCGGACGTGTCGCACGTCTCGAGGCAGCCCGTGTCATCACAGCGATACGGGCTGCAGTCGATCGTCTCGCCGGTCGCCGTCGTGACCGTGTGATCACCGTCGCACGAGGTGATGCGTACGATACATTCACCGTAGTCGAAGCCCTCATATAATCGACATCGAAAATCTTCTGCGCAGTCTGCATCATCCGTACAGGGTGGCGTCGCGCATGCGGTCGCGCTGCATACGTAGGGTGAGCAATTGTTGGTTTTGGGGGCCGGACAGGCGCCTTGACCATCGCACGCGGCCGCCACGGTTTCGACGCCGTCCGCACAGCTCGCTTCGCGACACTCTGTTTCGATGCCAACGTAACCAGCGCACGCCGCGCGATCGATGCCGTCGCACACGCGCGTCTGGCACGGCTCCGTCGCCGAGCCCTGGGCGCACGCCGTGCGCATGCCGTGTGGCTCGCCGAGCACCGGCACGCACGTGCCGAGGCTTCCGTTCACGTCACACGCCTCACACTGACCCGTGCACGCCGTGTCGCAGCACACGCCATCGACACAGTTGCCGGTCACGCATTCGGCGCCGTCCGCGCACGCGCTGCCTTGCGGGATGACGCACGCGTCCGTCGTATCGTCACCCGGCGGAATGTCTCCGCAAACCCCGTCGGCGCCGGATCCCTTGAGCGCGGCCGTGCACGCTCGACACACCCCGTCGCACGCCGTGTCGCAGCACACGCCGTCGACGCACTGGCCGCTCCGACATTCCGCGTCGGCAACGCACGCGGTGCCGTCGATGGCCGGCAGGAGCGTGAACGGCACGCTCTGGCTGACGACGCCGTCGACCACGACGCTCAACCAGCCCGGCCCGTGCAGACCCGTCGCGGGTATCGCCCACTCGACCGACGTGTCCGTCCATGCTTCGACCCGTCCCCGCACCAGTCCCTGCTTGCTGGCCGGCTGCCACAACATCACCGGCACGCCGCCCGATGATCGCGCGGCCTGGCCGCTCAGCACGCTGCGTGCCCCGAGTATTCCCGCGCCGGCCAGGTTCACGACTTCACCGGCGCGGCCCGACGCAACCGCCCCGTCCAGCGAAGGACGCTGCGTGTCGCCCGAGGCGGGCGCGATGTGCGTCACGCTGTTGACCGCCTTGCGGCAGCCATCGCGGGCGCTGGAGGTGTCGTCCCTGTCCGAGCCACCCACGACGAGCACGCCCCCGTCACGGGTGACCGCCACGGCGTGCCGTTGCCGCGCCACCGGCAGCGTTCCGCCCGGCGCAAAGTGCCCGCCACCGTCGGCGGTCGCGGGATCGAACACGTCGATCGCCACCATGCTGTACTGCGGCTCCGGCGGCGACGTTTGGCGCTGGCGCACTCCGCCCATCAGCATAACGCGCCCGCTCGGAAGCACCACTGCCGGTCGCACCTGGGCGATGTCGAACAGCGGATTGTACGGATAGCCGCCCGTCGCGACAAACGTGCGTGCCAGCGGGTCGTACAGCTCCGCCGTCGGACGCGGGTCGGACTTGCCGACGCGACCACCCTCGATCAGCACGCGGCCGTTCTCGAGCAGCGCCAACGTCGGACGGGTGCGGGTGAACGCCGGACTCGGCAACTCCTCGAACGCGCCGTCCGCCGACGCGAGCAGCGCGGCGCGTGAGCTGCTCACGACGAGCACACTGCCGTCGGTCAGAAGCACAGCCGCCACGCCTTGATCGGCGAACG
>JAUIKB010000348.1 GCA_030430975.1 Polyangia bacterium | reverse complement strand
GCGGCACGGCATTCGGTGGGACACCGAGCAGCACGTCAAGTCTTGCCACGCGACCGTTTGAGCGCTTCGCCCAGCTGCACGCCCACGTCGCCAAGTGACCGTTGCCACGCCAGACTCCATTGGCGGTGCAAGGGCTGCTTGAGTCGTTTCGGGATCAGCGTGCCGTCGCCCAGGTAGTCTTTGGCGACCCATTCGGTGAGCAGACCGATGCCCATTCCCGCGCGGGCGAAGCAGGCGACCGCCTCCGACAGGTCGATGAACGTCACGTGCATGTTGGGCTTGCGCCGCCCGAAGACGGAACGCACGAAGCGCTCGGCTTCGGCGCGCGTCGGCTTGACCGTGTACAGCGTGTGGTTCGCGAAATCCTTGGCCGTGAGGTGTCGCCGTTTCGCTAGCGGATGGTTCGGCGCCACGACGAAGATGAGCTCGTCCTGAAACAGTGGCGCGACGTCCACGTTGTCGGTCGGTCGCAGCGGCGACGTCACCAGTGCCGCGTCAACGTCGCCGTTGCCGATAGCTTCGATCGCCCGGCGGCTGTGTTGAAGTTCGAGAGTGAGCCGGACGTCGGGGACGTGAAGGCGCAGCGCCTCCAGCGTCGTGGGGAGCCAGTGATACGCCGTGTGGCACTCGCTGACGATTCGGATGCGTTCGACCTTCGGCCGCGGCGCCCGGACCAGCTGCTCGACCTGCCGCGCGCGTTCGAGCAGCTCGGCCCCGTGTTCGCGCAGCACGTTGCCGGCGTGGGTCGCGACGAGTCCGCGCGGCGTGCGATGAAACAGCACAGCGCCGAGCCGGTCCTCGAGCGATAACAGCGCGCGACTCACGCTCGGCTGCGCTAGGTGCAACGCCTCGCCCGCCGCCTTGGTCGTACCGCTTTGAGCGATCGCCATCACCAGCTGCACGTCACGAAGTTCGAGCACCGTGTCAGTGAACGGGCGCGAGGTTGGCTCCGCAATGCGTTTCACGCATCGATTGTATCCGATCAAGTCGTTGGACGCATTGCTGACGCCGCACAAACACTGTGTCTCCCAACCAAAGGAGATCTGATGAAGCTCTATTTCATGCCCCTATCCTGTTCCCTCGCCACCCGCATCACGCTGACTGAGCTCGGCCAATCCGCTACGCTGATCGAGTTCGATCGACTGACCGGCCTCGGCTCCGACGGTAGCCGTCTCGCGGATCTCAACCCGATGGCGCGGGTGCCGACTCTCGTCACCGATGCGGGCGACGTCGTTACCGAGAGTGTGGCGGTGCTGCTCCACGTAGCCGACGGTACGCCCATGGCTCCGCGGTCCAAGCCGGACGCATTGCTGCAGTGGCTATGCTTCATTGCGACGGAGCTGCATCGAGCTGTGTTCACGCCGATGTTTGATCTGGTCGCGAGCGCCGCCGTCAAGGAATACGCGACCAGCATCGCCCCGCGGCGGATGGATCGCCTCGAACGGCATCTCACGGATCGCGACTTTCTCCTCGACGATTTCTCCGTCGCCGATGCCTACCTGATCACGCTGCTGCACATGGCCCAAGCGACGCCGCTCGACCTCAAGCGCTGGCCGGCCGTGCTGAGCTATCTCAAGCGCGGCCTCGCTCGACCGAGCGTGAAATCGTCGATCGCTATCGAGCTGCCGCTGTTCCTTGCAGAACAGCAGCGGGAAGCTGCAGCGCAGGCGTCATGACCGGCGTCAGCAAAACAGCCTAGGTCGTGCGACTTTCAGTCGTCCCTTGACGGGTAAGCATCTGCTTACGTATTATCGCGTGATGACGCCCAACCAGTCCGAGGTCTTTGGAGCGATCAGTCATCCCGCGCGTCGGCAGATGCTGGACTTGCTGATGCACGGCGATCACCCGGTGAACGAGCTCGCCGCGAACTTCGAGATGAGTCGCCCGGCCGTGTCGCAGCACCTGCGCGTCCTGCTCGATGCCGGCTTGGTCACGGAGCAGCGCCATGGCAGGGAGCGGCGCTATCGACTCGCGCCGAAGCAACTCGCTCCGGTGCGCGACTGGATAGCGCATTACGAACGCTTTTGGGACGACCACTTCAGCCGTCTTGCGCGACATCTCGAACGAGGCGCTGAACAGTGACGGACACGATCCGACGTGAGCTCAAATTCGCGCAATCACCCGCGACGGTGTGGCGTGCGCTCGCGACCCGCGATGCGCTTGCGCAGTGGATGTATCCGAATGATTTCGAACCCCGAGTCGGTCACCGGTTTACCTTTCGGGTTCCGCCGAATCCGCAGCTCAAGAGTGGTCTCACCGTCCACTGCGAAGTCCTAGTCTGCAATCCTCCAACGGAGCTCGCCTTCACTTGGGTCGTCGACGACTTTCTCGACACGCGGGTGAGCTATCGGCTTGAAGCCGATGGCGCCGGCACGCGCGTGCTGTTCGAGCACGCCGGGTTTACGCACAAGGCGGCATTCAAGGGTGCGGACTACGGCTGGAAGATGATGCATGGCCAACTCACGAAGTTCCTACGACAACACGCCGAGGGGCGATGAACATTCTGCTGTGGGTAATCCAAGCCTTGCTTGGCTTCCTTTATGGTGCGGGCGGCTACTACAAAGCGTTTCGACCGCAACAACTCTCGAATCAGTTCCCGGCAATCCCAAGCGGAGGATGGCGCGGGCTCGGCGTTCTGGAGATGGTCGGTGCGGTTCTGTTGATCGTTCCTGCCGCGACGAGATGGATGCCGCTGTTAACGCCGCTCGCAGCGGCCGTGCTCGCGGTTGAGACGCTCATCGTTTCCGCGGTGTATGCGCGACGCTCGCTGAAGCCGACCGGCGAAAATCCACTCGTCTACGGCGCGGCGATGCTGCTACTCGTGACGTTCGTAGCCTACGGGCGCTACGCGCTCACGCCGCTGACCTGACAACAAGCGAGTCCGAACATGGTGAAAAAGAAAGCACCCACACACAGCAAGTCCTCGGTCCGTTTCCAAGCGACTCTCGAAACGGCGGGCGGCCGAACGATCCTCCGTCTGCCTAAAACCGCGAGCAAGAAGCTGCCGTCGCGCGGGCAGGTGGCGGTGAGCGGCACGCTCGACGGGCACGCGTTCGAAACCGTCATCGAGCCGGACGGTGAGTTCGGTCATTGGCTAAACGTCGACGCTAAGCTGCAGAAGGCAGCGGGCGCCGGTGCCGGCGACAAGGTCAGCCTCGACGTCCAGCCGGTCGAGGAGTGGCCGGAACCTAGTGTCCCCAAGGATCTGCGCCAGGCGCTGTCGAAGGCTCCGAAAGACGTCAAGGACCTGTGGCGAACGATCACGCCGATGGCCCGCTGGGAGTGGGTGCGCTGGGTCAACGCCACGCGCAACCCAAAGACCCGCCAGCGACGAGTCGATGTGAGCATCTCGAAGCTCGACGACGGCAAGCGCCGGCCGTGTTGCTTCAATCTGGCGTCGTGCACCGACCCGGAGCTATCGAAGAGCGGGAAGCTGGCCGTCTGATCTGCTGACTCACGTTCCCGCCAATCGGCGAGCGGCTGCTCGCCATGTCGCTGCGGCTTCGGCTTCCCGCGCCTGGCGGGCAGGAACCGATCGGTCCGTGCGGCGGGAGGTCCGGTCGTGATAGGGACGATTAGCGTGTGGCAAGCATTAGGGTTTTCCTAGATGGGTCCCGTACTTCGTGCCGAAACGCGCTTCGTCCTCCGCCGTAGGAGCCTCTTCGAGGTTCATCATATCACGTAGAAAACCCTCGGAGGGTCCGCCGGGCGCGTTGATGACCAAGAGCCGGCTGTCAACGCGTGCCGCAAAGCGCCGTGCCACGTTGGGACCGACGATGACGAGGTCGCCTGCGCGCGCGGCGGTCTCCTGGTCAGCAACGCCGAACTCGACTTCACCGGAGATCACGTAGAAGATCTCGTCATCTGTTTCATGATAGTGCCACGGTGCACTGCCCCCTTGGGGCAGCGCGCTGTCGAAGATGGACACGCGCCCATCCGTTTCCAGGGCCGTGGCGAGGAATCTCGTGGTTTCACCACCTTCTTGACTGTGCGTCTCCGCGTCGCTGGCTCGCACAATCTTGTATCTGGACATCCAGAAAACAGTACCACCCATGCGTTTCGAACGAGCTAGGCATCGAGCCGTCGAGAACGCGCTGCGTTTACATCACACGCCCTGCGCCCTGTTACGAGCCACCATGCAGGTCCGAAACGCCACGCGCGACGGTATCGCGCACATCCAGTGCATAGCCGCCGCGGCCGAGATGTTTACCGCAGAGGAAAGCGAGTTCCTCGGCGAGCGGTTTCGTGCCGGCGAGTCCGATAACGGCGAAGAAACGCCCGCCGACGAACTCGCCAAGGGCAAGACGAACTCGCCAAGGGCAAGACGATGCAGAGCACCCAACGCATGCTGGCCGACTGAAACACAGACGCGCTACAACGAAGCGACCCGCCAGCGTTCGGAACGCTGTGGGTCGCCTCTGCACGCGGCCCAACCGAGGTCGATGGTTCTGCGTGTCAGCCGCCGCGAGCCAAGCGCGGGGGCAGATACGATGTACGCCACGGCATACCCGCCTCGGCTTCGGAACAGAATACCGCTCTGGCGTGGCTTCCCTTAAGCTGCGCCCGGAAACCACTCGGTGTTGATCTCCGTGAATCGGTCGTGGAACTCGACTCGCGCGACCAGTTCATCAACTGCGAGCTCGAACTCGCCGCGCGAGCGTTTCAGAAGACCCTCTTGCTCCAGCTCCGCCGTTGCCCGACTGACCGATGCGTTCGTCAGTCCGAGCGCGTCGCCGATTACGGACTGATTGACCGGCAGCGGGAATCTCGTTGCGTCGGGGTCGCCGGTCAGACGTAAACGGCTTCGAATTTCCAACAGGAAGTGTGCGAGTCGGTCGGTGGCCGACGTGCGCGCAACCGCACGCAGACGATCGGACAGCACCGCTTGCTCGATGATCGCGATCGTGAAGAACAGCGCGGTTAGGCGCGGAGCTGATCGTAGAATCGCGTCCAGCTTCCGTTTGGGAAAAGGACACAGCCGAGCGTCAGTGGCCGCAACCAGCGAATGCATCGCCCGGTCGAATGGTAGCTGCGGTAGACCGACAACGTCTCCTGGATAGTGGATGCGGAGCACCTGCCGCTTGCCATCGGCGACTAGCGTGGACGAGTAGAGCCAGCCGTCCTGCACGACAAAGAGCTGCGTCCAGTCGCTACCCTCACGGATGACCGTCGAGCCCGATTCGTATGCGCGAGGGTCCTGCTCGAGTGCCTTGAGCAGCTCCTTATCGGTTTCGTTCAGGTCGATGTACTTGGACAGCTTATGGACTAGGCAGCTCTCCTCGCTCGACATGCTCCGAGTCTATCCCGAAGGTTTGATTCAGCCTAAATGAACGCGAACCACCAGTTGGTGGCTTTGATGTAGCTCAAAGCGTATTCCTCGCTCCGGTTGTAGCCTGAGTCATGATCACTTCGCGGGTTTTAATCGTTGAGGGCGACGCGGAAGCGGCCGTGATGCTGGCGCTGCTCCTGTCGAAACACGGACTCGAAGCCGAGGTTTCACAGCCAGGTGAGGACCTCGTATCCCGACTCAGCCAGGACGAATTCGACTTTCTGCTGCTAGAGGTTAGGAGCGCCGGGGCCGGCCGCGACCTGGCACAGACCATCCGGCGCAGTTCAGTTGGCCGCCGAGTGAAGATGATCTCGGTGTCTGACAGCGATCGCGACGCCGAGCATGCGCAGTCTTCGGCGGCCGGATTTGACGCGCACATCGCCAAGCCACTGGACATGAGCAAGCTGATGCGTGTCCTGTCGAGGCCGACATAGTCGGTGACCGCTACGTTGCTTCGGCTTCTCGCGCCTTGCGGGATACCAGCATCGCAAACACCGCGGCGGTGCCGAACATGATCAAGCTGTAGACGGCTGGCGGGATCGACATCTCCGGGTTGCTGAGCAACGTCGAAGTGACGAATAGCGCTGTCGTGCCGTTCTGCACGCCGACCTCGATGCCGACCGTAATCGATTGCTTCTCGGTTAGGCGCAGCGCCTTGGCCCCGAAGTAGCCCGCGGCCAGGGTTACGACGTTGAGAACGAACGCCGCCAGGCCTACTTGAGCGAAGAAGCCGGGCAGCTTGGCCCACTGCTGTTTGACCAGGCCCAAGATGATCAGAATGAGCAATGCCAGGCTGATGCGGCGAAACGTCGTCTCCGCCTTGGCGGCGAACTTCGGCGCCTTAGCGTTGATGGTCATGCCGATCGCGACCGGCACGATCGTGATGGCGACTAGGGCGATCAGCGTCTGCTTGAACGGCATGTTGACGGCCGTGTCGGCGGCCATGAACTGTCCCATCGCCCACGCGGTTAGCAGCGGGATGGTGACCGGGGTCACGACACTGACCACGGCGGTGAGCGAGATGGATAAGGCCA
>JAUIKB010000347.1 GCA_030430975.1 Polyangia bacterium | reverse complement strand
CGCGCCGGCAAGGTCTGCGTCGGCAATGCTGTGCATTACATCGACTCGTGCGGCACGACCGGCGCGATGATCGAAAACTGCGCCGGAGGTTGCGAACTCGGTGACTGTAAGGGCGACCAGGACGCCGGACAGGGTGGTGCAGGTGGGCAAGGGGGCGCGGGCGGCGCAGGCGGTACGGCCGGCGGTGACGCGGGCGCGGACATGTGCACCTGCAACGGTCTGGACGGGCTGTCCTGCACGCTCATGGGACCGACCGGCGGCGACTGCACCGGCTGCGTCACCAATCAAGACGCTGGCTGTGTGGACGACACGCGATGCCGAGCAGCGTGTCTGGGGAACTTCAGCTGCGGCGACGGCAGCCTGCTGCTGAACGGTAGCTGGATCGGCGGCTGCGCGGGTTGCCCAGAGGGCGCGGGTGACATCGAGATCTGCATCGACCCGGTGCTGTGCGGATTGGTCTGCGCCGGCTGATCGCGCCACGAATCGGCTTCGCGCAGCGCCCGATTCGGGTTCCTGGCCCGCTGGTGATCGCGTGGTTACGCTTGGGGTATGCTTAAGAGTGTATTCGCCTGCGTCCTGATCACCTCGGTTCCCCTCGTCACGCTGTCCGCGTGCTGTAGCGGCAGCAGCGACTGCGAGGTGTGCATGGACGACCTGCGGCACGAGACGAGCGACTGTCCGGACGCCGACGCTGGAGGCGATTCTGGCGACGCGGCGGCGCCGGACGGCAGCTCGCTGCCCATGGACGGCGGCACCGACTGAGCGACGGTGGGCCCCACGACGGGCTTGCTTGAGTGTTAACCTTACACTAAGCTGGCCACTATGTCTCTCAAAGGCATTGCCCAACAAACCCTCGACATAGTTGAGCGCGGCTCCTTCGATACCGACAGCGGTGGGCGGGTTGAGTTCGCCTCCGCGATCGACCGCGCAGTTCAGGGCACTCAGCTCTACACGCCCGAGCGGCTCGCCTTGCTCCTCGCGCGTCTGTCGCCTGATATCGCACGCGCTGCTCTGACGGTTCAGAACGAGTCGACCCAAGCGGCCGCGCATCGGCTCGCTCGGCAGCACGACGACGTCGCCCTGCTCAACTTTGCCTCGGCCAAGAACGCCGGCGGGGGGTTCCTCAGTGGTGCGAAGGCTCAAGAAGAGGATCTGACGCGCTGCTCGGCGCTGTACCCGTGCCTGACGGGTCAGTCCGAGTACTACTCGGCGAACCGGGCATCCAAGTCGATGCTCTACACCGATCACATCATCTACAGCCCGCGCGTTCCGTTCTTTCGGATCCGGTCGCGGGACCTACTCGACCATGTCTACTGCGCATCGGTGATCACGGCTCCGGCGCCGAACGCCGGCGAACATCTGCGACGCGGCAACGACGGGACCGGCATCCTCGAGACGCTGCGCCGGCGTGCCGGCTACGTGCTGGCAATCGCCAAGGAACAAAGGCAGCGACATCTCGTCCTCGGCGCGTGGGGGTGTGGCGTCTTTCGAAACGATCCACACGACGTCGCGGACGCTTTCGCGCGCTGGCTGAACGATGCGCAGTTCGCCGACGCGTTTGAAAGTGTCCACTTCGCGGTGCTCGACCGCAGCAAAGCTCAGCGAAACCTACACGCGTTTGAGCAGCGCTTCTCCGTGTAGAGCGCCCAGCCTATACTGGCGCCGTGAACGTCGAATGCAGGCGCTGCAAGAAGCCGATCCCCGCTTCCGACGTGAACGTGCAGCGGATGGTCGCCAAGTGCAGCGGCTGCAACGCTGTCTTCGACTTCAGCGAGCAGCTGTCGCCGGCGGAGCGCGCCGAACCAGCGGCCGCAGCGACGCTCACGCAGCGCCCGCTGCCTGTGGCGCTGCCGACCGGTTGGAAAATCCAGCGCCGCGACGGCGAGCCGCTAGACGGCGGCTTCTCGTACCGCGCCAGTCCACACCATGCGGTTCAGGAACTCAGCCTGTCGTGGCGCTGGTTTTCACCGGGCAAACACCTGTTCATGCTCATCTTTGCGGTCGGGTGGAATTCGTTCCTCGTGTTCTGGTACCAGGCCGTGTCACAAGGAGGAGCCCCCTGGCTGTTCTATGTATTCCCGCTCGTCCACGTCGCCGTTGGCGTGAGCATGGCGTACGGCGCACTCACCGGGCTAGTCAACCGAACCACGATCACGGTTGGCGATCGCGAACTCACGGTTCGCCACGGACCGCTGCCATGGCGTGGCAACCACACGATCGCCCACAGGGACGTCGCCCAGCTGTTCTGTCAGAAGCACATGACTAAGAACAAGAGCGCACATACCTTCGCGGTGCACGCTCAGCTCCAAGACCGTGAGCTTGAACTCGTGAGCAACCTCCCCGAAGCGCGTCAGGCTCTGTACATCGAACAGTTGATCGAGGGCGCGCTGGGTATCGAAGACGCACCCGTGGCCGGCGAACTGAAGAAGACGGCCGGCTAGTCGCGGGGTTGCCGCAGAGCGCTCAGAGGCGCTCCACCGCGCAGAGTCACCGGGGCGGCTGGACGGTGCGTGGAATCATCAGCTTCTGGTAGTTCTGAAGGGGTGCGGGAGGCGGCGCGGGCCGATCTCGCACGAAGAACGAAACGCCGCCGGTGCGTTCTTTACCAACGAAGCCCGGAAACCGAAGACCACGGCCGTGAGAAGCGACGACACGGATATCGTAGATCTCCGTCAAACGCTGGATGATGTCCGGCCGATGGGAAGCCAACAGGTCGGGCGGTACCACCACCACGGTATCTTGCGGATGCCGGCGATAATAGTAGTCCGCCGGTCCGGGACCGATCACGATCGCCCCGCCGTCGGCGATCCAGCGATGCGCGCTTCGGACGGCAGCCGCCGTCATCGGCGGGCCGGGCGGACGCCTGATGACGCTTTGTAGAATCCAGCCCGTGGCGGCGGCCTCGAGCACGAGCAGAGCGGTCAGCGTCCCGGCGGCGACTCGATACCCGCCCGAGCGAAGCTCGGCACCCTTGCGCGCCGGCTGCATGAGCTGAGTCAACCCGAGCGTGGCAGCCAGCGTGACCGGCACCGACCAGTATCGCAGCTGATCTGCGGCGGCGAATCCGGCGATGCAAAAGACGATCTGAAGCATCACGCTCGTGCCGAGAAACGTTAGAGCCACGCGCGTCGCTCGAGTCAGACGCACACGTCTACGAGACCACCACATGCCCACGGCGAGCAGCGCCCAGGCCGGCCACATCTCGCCGAGCGACTGCTTTGTCGCGGCGAACGGTCGCGTGATGAACCGATAGACGAGAGCGTTCCAATCGCCGTGCGCCGCAGCGAGGGGAGACGTGTGAGCGTTGTCGCCGGTTAGGAAGAACAGGTCTTGTCCGTGTTGATGACCGAACATCCACAGGTTCATCCAGGACCGGATCGGATTGGCTAGCGGTTTACCCAGATCCATCGTTGACCAAACGAAACGTGGCACCAGCACGAATCCAAACGCCAGCGCGAGCCAACCGGCGCGCCGCACGCGATCTCGACCCGGACCGTCGGAGGTGAGCAAGACCGTAGCCACCGCGATCGGTCCCCACAATAGGTACAGGTCCTTGGTGAAGGCTGCGACGCCCAAGCACGCACCACCGACGAGCAAGCGCCGACGCGTCAGCTCGCCTGCCGCGATCACCGCCACGCCGGTCACCACGCATACGGTCGCCGGTAGATCGTCGAGCCACGCTCGGCTGAGCACCCACCACCGCGACTCAAAGGCCAGCGCAAACACGCCGAAACCGGCGGTCACCCACAACACGCGCCGCCAAGTCGCGCCCTCGGCGTCCGGGCCTTTCAGCAGCGTCCCGGCGAGTCCGGCGACGGCTGCCAGCCAGCCCAGCACGATTGCCGCGTGGGGCAGGCGCAGTAGCAGCTCGCTGTGGCTGCCCACCAGCCGCGCCCAGCCAGAGAGCAATAGGATGTACAGTCCTCGATGCCAACTCTCGGGTCGCGGAGCATCGAGCTGCGTGAAGAAGAAGTTGACGGCCGTCGTCTCTAACAGCCATCGCGTGTTCGGCAGCGCGCTGTGCAGCGCCACGCCCAAGTTGTATTGGTTGTCGCTGAAGTAGTCAGGCTGGTACAGCGCCAGGCGCAAGACAACGGCGACGACAAGCAGCAGGAGCACCAGCGGTAAGCCAGCACGCAGCGTGCGTCGAAGGCCGGATGCTGGCGCCATTGCCGCACGCTACGCCGCTGAACATCGGAGACAAGTGAAGAAATGATTCCTGAGAAAGAAGGCGGCACTGCACCTCAAACCCGGCGCTGACTCACTTGTGGTCTGCAGACCGAGCGGCGGTTACGAGATCACCGTGACCTGACGCTGCCGCGGCGCTGGCTTCAGCAGATGCGCTGTGTCTACTCGCAGCCACCCGATGCGCTGCAGCGCCACACAGGTCCAGTATCCCATGTCGGGCTCCCAGCGCCGATAGCTGAAGCGCGCAGAACGAGGATGAGCGTGGTGGTTGTTCTGCAGCCCTTCGCCGCCGACGAGCCACGCCACCCACAGGTTGTTGCGACTGGCGTCAGGCGTGTCGAAGTTGCGCCCTCCCGAAGCGTGTCCGAACGCGTTCACCAGACCACCCTGCACCGGGTGACTCATCATGCCGGCGAAATACGCCGCCGCGAGCAACCAGCCGCCGGTTGCGGCCCCGAGCGCGATGGCCAACGCCGCGTGGCCAGCGTACGGTAGCCACCAGAGCTTGCGACGATTCAGCCAGCTCACGTCGAAGTCGAGTCCAGCAGCGAACCGCTCGTACTCGGGATCGTGCCGCATCAAGCCGACCAACACGCGCTCGTAGCTCCGCAGCTGCTCAAGGGGAATGCCGAGCACTCCGACGTTGACGGGGCTGTGCGGGTCGTCCTGGGTGTCCGAATAGGTGTGGTGGCGTCGGTGCATCACCGCCCAGGCTTTCGGATCGATGCCGGTCAGCCAGACTCCGCCGTGCACGACGAAGCTCCGCAGCCGGGGGTGAAGAGCGACCGCGCCGTGCGCAAGGCCGCGGTGGTACCCGACAGTAATCATAATAATATTCAATAGATAAGCGCACGTGAACACGAGCGCACAGACTGCCAAGTACATGCTGCCTCCTAGCGACTCGACCGAATGTTACGGCCCAGTAGGTTACGGATAGGTAACTTACTCATAAGTAACTTACGGTCAAGGAACTTTCGTTGCCGTAGCTTTTGAGGGCGGCGTGAGCTACGAAATCGCGATGTCCAAGCGCATGACCCATGCCGAACGCCGGGCGCAACTGATCGATGTGGGACGCCGTGTGTTCGCGCGTCACGGCTTCGAATCGACTTCCGTCGAGGAGATCGCCCGTGCCGCCAAGGTGTCCAAGCCGATCGTCTACGAGCACTTCGGGGGCAAGGAGGGCCTGTACGCGATCATCGTCGATCGAGAAATGAACGCGCTCTACGAACGGGTCGCCGCTTCGATCGCGGAAGGCACCGCGCGCGCCCGTTTCGAACAGGCCGTGCTGGCGTTCCTGAGCTATGTCGATGACGTGCCTGACGGCTTCAGCGTGTTGACCCGCGACGCACCGATGACGATGCGGGGTCGCGGCATGCCGTCAGTGATCAGCGATCTGGGCGCGCGGGTCCAAGATATTTTTACGGAGCAATTCAAGGCGAGCGGCTACGACCCTAAGGTGGCGCCGATTTACGCTCACGCGCTGATAGGCATGGTGACCCTCGTCGGTCAGTGGTGGGGCAACGAGCCCAAGCGAAAGTTCAAGAAAGAAGTCGTGGCGAGTCACGTGGCGGCGATCGGATGGATGGGCCTCCGACATCTGCCGACCGATCCGGAGCGCGTTCGCTAGTCTATTCGTTGATTTCGGTCGATGGCGCGTCGTCCCCGCCGCTGAGCGCTTGCGCGAGCTCCGCGCGGGAGCCGACCCCGAGCTTGCTGTGCGCGGACCCGAAGTGGGCGACGGGGTGCAGCGAAACGCCGCGGCTGTTGGCGGTCGTCTGGTTGTCGGCACCGGCCGTCGCGAGCCATGCGCTCTCGAGCTCGACTCGACCAGCGTCTCCACGCCCACGCCGTGCCAGATGTTGAGCGCGCCATAGTGATTGAGATAGCGGGCGGATCGATCGGTTTGATCAGCTTGGGTACGGAGCGCAAACCGGGCATCAGCCGGGGTTGAACATGAAGTCGATCACGTTGCTGTAGCCACTCGGCGTGGACGTGGCATCGGCATCAAAAGCGCGAGCCCGATACCAGTTCGCGCCGGGCGACGCCGTCAGACAGGTGACTGTGCCGCTATAGCCGTCTGACGAGGGAACGGTGTCGATTACGGTGAACCCGGCGGACGCCGAGGTCGTCGAGTGTTCGACTTCGATTTTCCCGCTCGGGTCCGGTGACGCGCCGTACC
>JAUIKB010000346.1 GCA_030430975.1 Polyangia bacterium | reverse complement strand
CCCGGCCGATTGGCCAGCCTGGGTAAGCTCGCTGAAATATTCCATATCTCCTACGTGGAAAACAAATCAGGTAGGCTGGTGATATGAGTGTGACGCGATGGGTGGTGCTAGCCGGGGCGCTCGCGACGGGCGCCTGTTCGGCCGATGCCGGTGGTGACAATTCAAACAGCGGCGGTGGGGGCAGCGGCAGCGGTGCGACGAGCGGTTCGGGTGGCGCAACCGGCGGAGTCGGTGCGGGCGGCGGCCAGGGCGCGGCAGCGGGCGCTGGCGGGGCCGCTGGCACGGGGGGGACCGGCGGCGCGCCGTCCGCGTGCGCCGCAGACCAGACAGCGTTCGATGCCTTCGTTGCCGGGATTGCCTCGGACCTGATGGCCAACAGCGTACCCGGCGGCGCGGTCATGGTGGTGTGCGGGGGCAGCACCGTGTTTACCAGCGGTATCGGCATTGCCGATACCACGACGTCACGGTCAGTAGACGACACGACGCGCTTCCAGCTCGCTTCGACGACGAAAATGCTGACCGGACTCTTGGGCGCGCGGCTGCACCAAGAGGGCGTGTTGTCGGTCGACGACCTAGTTTCCAAGTGGGTACCGTTCGTGAACACGAGCGCCCCGTACGCGACGGGGTTCACTTTGGCTCATCTGTTGTCGCACACGTCGGGCTATCCGGCGGGGCTCGACAACGTCAACTATGCGAGTCTTGAGGGCGCGTTTCAAGCCAACGCCCAGGTGCAGCTCTGGGCTCCGCCTGGCGCGGTGTTCAACTACAGCAACGACGGCACTTCGCTGGCCGGCTTGACGATGCAAAAGGCCGCCGGGATGAGCTTCGCTCAGTTGATCGAGCAGAAGGTGTTTGCGCCGGCCAAGATGACGACCGCCAGCATGGACGCGGCAGCCGTCGAGGCATCCGGCACGTATGCGCTGGGTTATAGCGAAGACGGCTCCGTCAGTAAGCCGACCGACAGTTATTTACCATTAGAGTATTACGGCCCGATGGGCGGAGCTTGGGCGACGGCCTCGGACATGGCTGCGCTCGCCAAAGAGCTGATCGCGGGCGGCGGCGACCTGCTGGACGCCACGGGCTACGCGGCCTTTGCACAACCTAGGGTCGATGAGGCGTTCGGGGGCAGCTCGTACGGTTTGGGCACCATCATCGACGATCTGAGCGGAACCCAGAGCTTTCGACACAGCGGCTCTGTTGGAGGATTTCTCAGTGAATTCCAAGTGTTACCATCCAGGGGCTTCGCCGTGGCGGTGCTCGTCAACTCCGATCGTTACCTACCGGAAATTGCGGAATCGGCCTATCAGACGTTCGTCGGCGAGCCGATGCCGTACTCGTCGACCGACGCCAGCTACGACCCCGCTGACGTGCCCGACCACCTGGGCACGTACGAGAGTCCCGATCTGGGTACGGCAACCGTGACCGGCTCGGCTGGCGCGCTGATGATCACGGTTGGCGGCAGCACCGTTCCGCTGATGCCGGTGTCGCGCGATAACTATTACTTCAACTACGCGCCGGCGGGCTATGAGCTGGAAGCGAAGTTTCAGCGCGTGAATGGAACCGTGAAGTACCTGGTGACGGCGTACGGCGTGGGGACGAAACCGTAAGCACACCAGTGGCCACCCACGATTCAATGCGCGCGACGTCTCGTCCCAACTGAGGCGGCTTCGCGCGTGGACAGCTTGGCCCGTTCACGGACTCGGCGAGCGTTGAGTTAGATTTTGAGTTGGGCGCCGTGGCTTTCTACGGCGCGCTCGCCGCGGGCGGCGGTGCGGTCTCGAAGAGGCGCTCCTGTTCGATCGGTTGCGGCGTAAAGCAGCGACGACAGCGCGCCTCGTACGACTCGGTTCCGCCGACGACCACGGTGGCGTCGCGACGGATCAGTCGCTGCGACCGGTCGGCTGGGTTGCCACACTGCATGCAAATCGCGAGGTTCTTGGTCACGTATTCGGCGACCGCCATCAGATGGGGGATGGGATGAAACGGACGTCCCAGGAAGTCTTGATCCAAGCCGGCCACGATCACGCGCTTGCCGGAGTCCGCCAGCCGTTCCGCCACCGGCACGACGCCTTCGCCCAGGAACTGGGCCTCGTCGATGCCGATGACGTCGTAGTCGTCGACGTGATCGGTGATGTCCTTGGCTACCTTCACCGAGATCGCCTGCAGCTTCTGCTTTGAATGACTGACGACGCTATCCGCCGAGTAGCGATCGTCGATGCTGGGCTTGAATATCACGACGCGCTGCTTCGCGTAACGCGCCCGGTTCAGGCGCCGGATCAGTTCCTCGGTCTTGCCGCTAAACATGCATCCGGTGATGACCTCTATCCATCCGGTGTCGTGCGGCAGGTGGTGCATGCGCAAACGACTTAATACCAAGTGTCGTCCCGAATCAATGCACAGGTCGCGCGCGCGGCCGCCATGGTTTGATTCGGTTACCTTTGACGCATGTTGGGTCGGACGTGCGGTCGGCGAGCCGCACTAGGCTTGATCTGTCTATCAGCGTTCGTCGCCTGTGACAGCACGAGGACGACAATCAAAGCCGCGCCGTCGACGGCGGCAATAGCGGTGACGGCAGCATCACGCCGGATGCGGGCGATGCAGACGCGGACGCCACCCCCGATGTGGCGGACGCGAGTCGCGATACCATCGACGCTGGCGTCAACGTCAGCGATGCCGGCAGCGACGTGGTCGACGCCATGCCCGAACGCGGACCGACGACGTCTACGTTCCTGGACGAGTTCGACGATCCGACCGTCATCGACCCGGGCCCGGTGACGGACGCGGTCGTCGCTGGCGGGACGATTCGTTTTACGCCACCGTTTGCACTCCGGACGTTTGGCAACGGTGAAGAGGGCGATCTGACGTTTCCATGTGGCGACGGCAGCAGCCTGATCGCCGGCGACCACGACTACCGGAATCTGACGATCTCGGGCGCCGTCAATCCGGTCAGTAACGACATCGTGCTGCGCGTGGCCGGCGATCTGGTCGTGAACAGCGATCTCCAAACGCCCGGCAAAGTCGAGCTGTACGTTGGAGGCACGCTCACCATCGGCGCCCGAGTGCTGGGTGAAGAAGGCGTCACGGTGCACTCACACTCGACCGGCGCGCTGACTCTGAACAACGCCCAGCTGACCACCGAGTCCGGATCGCCCGGCCCCGCCGCCGATAACCCCGTGCACGTGTACGCGCGAGGCGACGTCCAATGTGTCGGCAGCTGCAGCCTCACCACGGGTGCCCCGATCACCGGCGCTGCGCGGTGACGATCGGACCGGTGACCGCCGGGCTGGTGTCGACGGGCGCGGTCACGTCCTTGCCACGACCCCTTCAGGGCGGGGCAGCAGCGCGACCATCGTGAACACGCCAACGTTCAACTTTGTCGCTCCGGACGGCGTGAACACCGGCCGCTTCTTGGTCTCGCCGAGCGGCATGCTGAGCGGATTCGTGGACGCGACGAGCGTGACGACGCTGCAGTCGGGGTGGCGTTACCGGCTGGAGCTCACGGCTCGTGTGTTTGACTCGACCGTCGGCGATCGGGTGACGTTTGACGACGCGAGTCCGTAGCGCGCCCACCCGCCGTGGTCGTACCGGCCGACGTGCGCTAGCATCGCGCCATGAGCCTTCTTCGCACGCGCTTCGCCGTCATCACCGTGTCCATCGCCGCGCTTGGCGGTGTCGCCTGCGACGACGGCGATGACGACAAGGGCGCGAACGCGGGCGATAGCGGCGCCAGCGCGGACGGGTCGACCGTGCCGCCCGACGGCGGCGAGGGCGGCGCGCGCGACGCGGGTGCAGACGTCAGCCTGGGCGGCAGCGACTCCGGAACGGGTGGCAGCGACGCAGGCATCGGCGGTAGCGACGCCGGTGTGGGCGGAGGCGACGCCGGTGTGGGTGGCAGCGACGCCGACATGGACGCGGGGCCGGACGTGGACGCCGGAACGATCCGCACCTTCACGGACGAGTTCGACGACGGCTCCGTGTTCGACACCGCCCTGTCGCCGGCGATCGTCGACCTGAGCGGCAGCGGCACCGTGAGCATCACGCCACCGTTTCGACTGGAGCCGTTCGGCAACGGCGCGGAAGGCGACCTGATGTTCACCACCGCCAGCCAGCCCAGCGAGCTCGAGGGCGACCATCACTACGCCAACGCCACCGTTGCCGGCCGCATCTCGACCACGTCCGATATCACGCTGCGCGTATCCGGAAATCTCGACCTATCCGGCGACATTCAAACGACCGGGCGGGTCACGATCGCAGTCGGCGGCAGCGTCAAACTCTACGGCACGATCCGCGCGCTCGACGGTGTATTCATCCACGCGCACGACACCGGTGACGTCGTACTCGACCGCTCGCTCGTCCACACTCAAGACCAAGCGGGCGGACAGTCAACGGGCGCTGGCGTTGAGCTGTACACGCGGGGCGGCATCGACTGCAGCGGCACCTGCGAGTTCTACACCGGTGGCACGAGCGGCGGTACGGCCAGCGGATCGATCGCGCTGCGCAGCTACGGCGCCGTCGGCGGGTCCGGGCGTTGGACACTGGCGACCGGCGGGACGGGCAGAACCGGGCCGGCCGCCGGGGCCATCGAAATCGCCTCGGAAGGCGGAATCACCATGGCCGGCCCGAGCGTCGTGCAGCCGTCCGTCGGGGGCGCCGCCTCGCTGATTACCGACGGCGCGATCGCGCTGGAAGGTACCGCCTTGAAGGTCCAAGGTGCCCAGCTCGAACTGACCGCACAGGGCGCCATCTCGATCGGCAACTCGTCGCTAGCGATCGATCCAACCACGGTGCCGGCAACGCTTCGACTCAACGGGCAACAAGTCAAGCTGGTCGCGACGACGATCGACACCTCGACGTGCGGACAGGGCGTCGGGGGCAGCGTAACGGCCGACATCGGGGGCGTGCTCAAGGGCGAGGGCGTGAACTCGCCGGGCAATCTCACCGCTGGCGGCGGCACCACGCCGGGCACCCGCACCGTGAACGAAGGAGCCAGCGTCTCGGTAGCGCCGATCGTCACGGGCCTGGTCGTCGACGAATCCGCCACGTCCCTCCCGCGGACCGTCGTGGGTGGCCCGTCAGGCGCAATCGTCGCCGCACCGACATTCGATTTCTCACCGGCGGCGGGACCGCCGAGCGCGAGCCTGCACATATCGCCGACCGGCGCGCTGAGCGGATTTATCGCCGCCAGCTCGGTGACGACCATCGACCAAGGTTGGCGATACCGGGTGCTGCTTCAGACTCGCATGTTCGACGCGTCAGCGGGCGAACGGATCACATTTCAGTACGTTAACTGAGTCGAAACGTTACCAACGGCAGTCCGCCCGTTAGTTCGACCCTACAGGGCGATACACTCCGTAAAGCACTTGCTGTTCAGACACGCGATCATCGCGCTCGTCGCGTCGCTAATGATCCCGCAGGTCGGCGTTGCCACCGTGCCCGCACACGCCCGGATGGCGTTATCGTCAACGGGCTGACCGTTGGTCTGGGCATCCAGAATGCACGTCTGAAACTCGACAATTTCGCCGTCGCCGGTGGCGCCCGCGCCAATCGCGCCGCACGGGTCATTGGGCGCGGTAGCGCTGCACGCCTCCCACTCCGAGCAGCACTTCGCGTTGATGCATGCATCACAGCTCAGCACTGGGTCGAGCTGGCCACACGACCCCGGAGTGCGATTGAGCGCCGGCTCGCCAGGGCCAGGATCACAGGCGAAACCGGCAGACGCACCGGTTCCACCGACCCCTCCAGTTGTGCCGCCGAAGCCACCCGTCGTACCGCCGAAGCCACCCGTCGTGCCGCCGAAGCCACCCGTCGTGCCGCCGAACCCGCCCGTCGTGCCGCCGATACCTCCGGTCCCCGCGCCTGGCGGCGCCACCGGCACTGTCC
The DNA here is from genome assembly GCA_030430975.1 of Polyangia bacterium. GTDB lineage: Bacteria > Myxococcota_A > Polyangia > Polyangiales > Polyangiaceae > JAUIKB01. The sequence goes on along the minus strand of JAUIKB010000346.1, from coordinate 497 downwards.
CGGCACCCCCTCCGGTGCTAGCGCCTCCGGTGCCAGCGCCTCCGCTACTGGTAGCGCCGCTGCCGGATGTGGCGCCGGTACCGGCGGGGGTGTCGTCGGTGCTGCCGCCGCACGCGGTCAGGGGGGCCAGCCCGATCAGCGCGATGAAGCCTAGGTGCGAGATTGGTTTCATGACATCTCCTGCGAAAGCATACTCGCTTGGACGGCTCACGGGGCTACTCATTCAGGGTACGCCCGCTACAACTGGTTCACCTCGATAGGCGCGGTCTCGCGCGAAACAATACGCAACTGCCGCGCGTGGCCTCCGAGTGTCGGTCGTGCGACACTTAGGAAGGACCCGATGGCGACAGCAGCTAGCCCTGAACGAACGTTGGACGAACCCGTGCAAAAACCGCGTGGCAAGTGGCCAGCACCGGACGCCCAGATCGTTATGCCGGGCACACGCTACGAGATCTTGGACGGGGAGCTAAGGTACGTGCCCCCGGCGAAGCCCCCTC
>JAUIKB010000345.1 GCA_030430975.1 Polyangia bacterium | reverse complement strand
AGTATTGGTTTCGTGCTGAAATCCGCCGACAATTATGCGCATGGTCAAACCTTGTGAAATTGGATTGCACACCTTACGAAAAACAGCGGTAACGGCAAGCGCGTCGGTTAGACATCAACCCTGCGGCGGTATGGAATAGGTTGCGGTGACATGGGCGCACATCTCGTCGTCGCCGTCGGCATGTACCGCCATGTCGCCGATCACCAGCCGGCGGCCCAGCTTCAGCAGCTTCGCATCGCACAACAGATCGGTTTCTGCGGGTTTGCGCAGGAAATTGACGTTCAGGCTGGTCGTCACCGCCAGTGGTTCGTTGCCGATGGCCCCCAGCACCGCGACATACATCGCGTAATCCGCCAGAGCCATGATCGCCGGGCCTGAAATCGTGCCGCCCGGCCGCGTATGGTCCAGATTATAGGGCAGCCGCACCCGGGCCGTGCCGTAGCCGATCTCTTCGGCCCGGAACCCGAACAGCCGCACGAAGGGGCCGAATTCCCCGACCAGTTGATCGAGTTCGTCGAGAGTCGGCGGCCCTTCGATCAACTCGGTGATCTCGGGATTCGCGTCGTCTCGCTTGTCGTGCCATAGCTTCAGTACGTGAGCTCGGATGTACGCTTCGGGATGCGAGTAGCCTTCGGTTTTGGTGGGGCCTTTAGCAAGAATCTCTTGAGCCTGTTTTAAATAGCTTTCGGGATTCACTTCCTCCAGGTCCGTGGCGATCTTGACCAGCATTGAGATTACCTCAAGTGGCGAATCGCTCACCTCCAGGGCGACACGATCACAGAACACTTCGGTGTAGAGATAGAATAACCGAGCACTGGCGAAGTGGGACACATCGGCCTGGCGGTCGTGCGTCATTGCAGACAAGACTTGAGAGGCGATCAGCAACTCGCCATCCCACTGGTTGTACAGCAGCATATGCCCCAATTCGTGAGCCAACAAGGCTCGCATTTCCGCCTCCGACAATCTGCTTTTCAGCGGACCGTGAAGCACAATGTGGGCTTCTTCTGGCAAGTAGGCCAGCGAGGCGTTGAGCCCTTCTGGGTTCTGGGCTTGATAAATCGTGATTGGCACATCGATTCCCAGTCGCTCCACTACACCCGACGCCAGATTGTAGATCGCTGGATCAGCATCGCGATCGATGCGATAGGTCGACTTCAGCAGATCGACTCGCAGAGCGTCGACATGCTCGCTGCGCACCCGATTCGAAGCGTACCACTCCCAGATCTGAGTTTCTTCTTGCTTCAGATAGTCTCTGATTGCAAGGTGGTACGGAAGCGGCTCCCTCGCAGCAGTATTTTCCCCCTCGGGCATGAATCAATACTCCAATCCGTGTGGCGAATGCACTCAACACAGTGGCCCCTATTTTGGTCGCACAACAGGCCCATCGGTGTGCACTGATTGTCCGACTGACAAGCGGTCAACGTGACGCACTCGTTGTCGATGCACTCGTCTTCACCGCTGCAGTCGTTGGGACCGACGCAGCCGACGCAACGGTCAGTGGTCGGATCGCACACTTCGCCGCCCGTACAATCGAGCGAATTCTCGCATGGTTTATACGGAACACAGCGATTGTCCGTGCAGTCCGCCGTTCCGGGACAATCCGACGGGGCGACACACTCCTCGCAGTAGCCTGTCGTCGCGTCACAAATGGCGCCTTGGGGCGCGTTGACACAGTCCAGACTGTTCTTGCACTCGGTGAGCGGTACGCACACCTTGTCTTGACAACGCTCGAGCGTTCCGCACTGGCTCGTGAACAAGCAATCCACGCAGACGCCCGCTTGTGTGTCGCATACCTGATCGCCCGCCGTGCAGTCACCGTCGCCCTGACACGGGCCACCGGTGCTGCCGCCCTGGCCACCGGTGCTACCACCCTGCCCCGCCGAACCGCCCGACGTCGAACCGCCGCTGCTGGAACCACCCGATCCGCCCGAAGTCGATCCCCCGGCACCTCCGACGCTCGAACCGCCCGATGCGGCAGATGCCGCCTCGCCTCCGGCTCCGCCGCCCGACAAGCCACTGCTGTTACTGCCTCCGCAGGCTGCCGAGAAAAAGAAGCCCACGACAGCGAAGCCAGCTGCCCTGCCCAGATACGTCATCATGTGTCCAGCCATCGATTATTCCCTCAGTGTGCCTCAGCGGTCCTGTGGTAGCGCCTGATACGCTGAGCGCTAGACGAAATTCCCCCGCCTGACCCTTCGAGGCCCGGCCGCTGGGCCGCGACGGAGCCCTAGCCATTCATCCGCCAACACGGCCGTTCGTTGCTCAGAATGCGATACTGGTTCACATGCCTCTCGAAAAGTCCCACGCGCAGCCTCCGATGAACGTCGTCGTGTTCGGCGCAAGCGGCATGATCGGGTACGGCGTGCTGCTCGAGTGCCTCGACGACGACGGAATCGCATCGGTCACCACTGTTGGCCGCCGGGCCGTCGATGTGGAGCACCCCAAGCTGAGCCAGATTATCCACGCCGACTTCAAGGATTTCAGCGCAATCGAGGACCAGCTCGCCGGATTCGACGCATGCATGTGGTGCCTCGGCGTGTCGTCCGCCGGGATGAGCAACGATCGCTATCGGGAGATCACCCTCGACTACACGATGGCGGCGGCCGAGGTCCTGTCGCAGCGCAACCCCGAGATGACGTTCTGTTTCATCAGCGGCGCGTCGACAGACCGAAACAGCCGCCAGCATTGGGCGCGAGTCAAGGCCGAGACCGAAGACCGGCTCGCGGATTTGCCGTTCAAGGCGGTCTACAACTTCCGTCCGGCGCTGATCCAGCCGATGCGAGGCGCCACCTCCACCATCGCCAGCTACCGGATGACCTACGCGCTGCTGCGCCCGCTGTACCCGCTACTGAAGCGAGTCACCAAGTACGTGACGAGCACGCCCGAAGTCGGACGAGCCATGATCCGCGCGTCGCGGTAAGGCGCCCCCAAAGGGACGCTAGAAAACGCAGATATCTGTCGACTCGCCCAGAACGGATCCTCCTAGACACTCGCCGCTGGCAACGCCGGTATTCGATGCACAGCCGAACATGACTCCGAGCCTTGACGATCCGCGGGCCTACCTACAGCGCCGTGTGGCGCTGTTTGCCGGGGTCTGCGTCGTGCTGTTCGCTGGGCTGCTCGTTCTTGACTTCGCCAACTCCGCCGAGGGCGAGGCGCTGTTTTCGAGCACTCGGATCTCGGGCATCGCGGTGCTGCTAGTCAGCGCCGTCGCGTGGTGGTTCACGCGGCGCGAGGACCGCTCAATCGCTACCTCTCGCGGGTTCGAGCTCGGCGTGATGGCCGTGATGGCTGTCGCCTACGGCACGCTGCCGGCAAATCCACCGGTGGAGGGCGCCGGGCCGATCCTGTCGTTCTTTGTCCTGATTCCGATGGCCGTCGCCGTGACGCTGCGGGCGGCCATCATTCCCAGCCCCGCGTGGCTGTCGGCCGTCGTCACGGTGCTATGGGGTAGCCTGTCAACGGCCTGCGCGGTCGTCGGCTGGGACCGTGAGCTGGGGATTCTGCCGGACGCGCAGCAGCTCGAGGAGTGGAAGCTGCCGCTCGTGTTTGGCATTTTCTCCACGGTTTCGATCGCCGTCGTAGCAGCCGTGATCTCTCACATCGTCCATGGCCTTCAAACGCGCGTACGGGAGGCGCTGCAGCTCGGACAGTACACGCTCGAGTGGAAGATCGGCGAAGGCGGCATGGGAACGGTCTACCGCGCACGCCACCGGCTATTGCGACGACCGACGGCCATCAAATTATTACCACCCGCGAAAGTTGGCGAAGGCACCATCGCACGGTTCGAGCAAGAGGTGCAGCAAACCAGTCGCTTGACCCACCCCAACACGGTTGCGATCTTTGATTTCGGTCGAACCGACGAGGGCATCTTCTACTACGCCATGGAGTACCTCGACGGCACGACGCTCCAGGCGCTGGTCGAAGACTTCGGTCCGATTCCGCCGGGACGTGCGGTGGCCATCCTGGCGCAGATCGCCGAGGCGCTCGCCGAGGCCCACGGCATGGGACTCGTCCATCGCGACATCAAGCCGGACAACGTGATGCTGTGCGAGCGCGGAGGTATCGCTGACGTGGTCAAGGTTCTCGACTTCGGACTGGTCAAAGATACCGACGCTCCGGCTGACCCGGCGGTGAGTTCGGCCAACGCGATCAAGGGCACGCCGCTCTACCTAGCGCCGGAAACGCTCGTCGATCCGGAACAGGTCGACGCCCGAACCGACTTGTACGCCGTCGGCGCGGTGGCGTACTTTCTACTGTCAGGCAGACCCGTGTTCGAGGGTAAGAGCACCGTGGAGGTGCTCAGCCACCACCTGCACACGGAGCCCGCTCCACTGGACGGCGACGCCGTGCCGCCCGACCTTCAGGCGATTGTGCTGCGCTGCCTCGAGAAAGACCCGTCCAACCGCTACGCCAGCGCAGCGGACCTGGCTTCCGCGCTGCAGGACTGTCGCGCGGAGGGCACCTGGAGCCGGCGTGACGCCACCCAGTGGTGGGAGACGTTCCGACCGCGCATTCAGGCCCGGCAAAACACCACGCCGCAGCCGACAGAACTGCGGATAGCGGCTAGCTCAGCGCGGCTCGAAGGTGAAGCCGGCGTGACCACCTAGTCCTAAGTTCGCACGCCCGAAGACGACGGTACCGGAGCGGGCGGCGATGTACGCCGACGTCATCCAAACCTGTTCGTCGCGTCACTCGGTGTCGACAGCGACGCTCTGACGCGTCCGGATCTTGCGCGACACCCGTCGGACGCAGCGACCAGCGAGAGCGTCGAAGATCCGCTGATGCAGAAGATCCGCTACCTCGACAAGCTCGTGGACGAGCTCGCCCGAGGGAAGAAGATGGAGAGTATTCTGCGGAGCTAGGGGTGCCGGATTCGGGCTCTGGTCCGGCTGCCGCCGTCACCCCTCGTATGCGTGCGATTCGTTTAGCTTCGACCGCTTCAGCATCGCTTCCCCGAACGCGCGAATCGGGCCGGTCTCCGGTGATGTCTCGTGCACGCAACGGTAACGCTCGCGGTCAGCTAGCTCGACGATCCATTCCGCGCCGTCGAGCACGTGGCACGGCTCGACTCGGTGCTCCCAGAGCATTTGGGCTTGGCCAACCAGTTTCGACACGGCTGCTTCCGATAACCGAATGACGCGGTCGTCGACGAGCTTCCCCGGCGCGTACCCACCACGGCCGCTTGTTCGCTTCACCACCAAGCCGTCTGTCGACAGCCGGATCGCCCCCGGCGCATCAAACGTCCTCAACCATAAAAACCGGACAGCCAATTCTCCCGAGGGGCTTGTAAGACGTGGCTCTCGCATCGTCTCCAGGTGGCACCCATACCAAGCTTCGTAGAACGCCCGCCAGTCGTCCGCGAACGTACCTTCCTGGAAATAGGTCTCTCCGTGCTCCGCTCGGTAGGTGAGCTCGTTCACGAGTCGCTCATCAAACGCGAACGCGTCCCTGGACTCCTCCAGCAATGCCGCGACTTCAGCTGCCTGCGCCGGCGTCAAACAGTGGGTGTTCCAGTCGCTCGATGCCAACCAACCGGTACTGGCGAATCGCTGAAACGACTCTTCATCCTGTAAGACGTTGGGAGCCACTCCGGCGTCGAGCAGGCGCTGCCGGTACGCGAGGCGAAACTTCGTCCAGCGGTAGCGGTTCGTGGGGTCACTCATGGCTGCTGTCAACCCCAAGCCTCGCCGCCACTTTGCCGTCGCCAAGCGCGACCGACGTACCGTCGGGGAAAATCTTGAGCACGGCCCCCTTGCCCGCGAGCAGGCGATAGCGCATCGACAGATCGCTGCAGTCGAAGGCTCGCACTTCCCCGGGCACCAGATCGCCGAACGGTCCGCCCAAGTGGGTGGAGAGAGTGGCGTACAGCGTATCGCCACTAGGTGAAAACGCGATGTGGCTGCACTGACCCGGCACCGCGGCGCGGATCGTTTCGTCGCCATCCACGCTCACTAGCTCGACGGCGCCCACTCGACCGATCGCCAAGCGTTCACCGGTTGGGTCGAAGCACAGAAAAACGGGAACATTGTCGGCTTCCGACGGCACGTTTCGAAGGAGCGTCTTGCCTTGATCGGCGAAGACACGCACGCCCCGCTCATGCCAATCGATTGCCCAGCGCTGACCATCTCGACTGGCGGCTGCCGCGTACCAGTCGTCTTCCTGCAGCTCGAGCACTCGCCGCTCGCTGCCGCCGACGTAGCCGGCGTTGTCCACGTAAACTAGCTCATCGTTCACCAGTGCTGCGAGAACGTGCTTGATGTTGTGCGGGTTCTTGCTCTCCGTCACGTCACCATCGCGAAGCAGAGCGCGTCGCGCTCTTACGCCTTTTGCAATCCAGAGCTCACCGGCTTGGCGCGCTTTCTGGCCGCGCCGAGCAACGCCGCCGGCCACGCCTTTGGCGCCATGCAGAAGATTGGCAGCG
>JAUIKB010000344.1 GCA_030430975.1 Polyangia bacterium | reverse complement strand
ACAGCAATTCACGCCACTCGATACTCGCGCCCAGCCCGGCCATGATGGCGAAGAATCCCCAGTAGGCTCGGAAACCGTATACGTACTCGGGCGGAAATCGCACCTTGCTGATATCGGGGTGCTCGTTGAACCAAATCTGAACCTCGCGCCGCACGTCGTCGATGTCGACCGTCGATGGGCCAGGGGTTAAGCAGCCGGCCAGCACGCCGTCGGCCAAGAGGGAAAACGCCCACTTGAAGTCAAAAGCGGCGTCAGCGTCGACCATGCCCAACTCGATGAATGCCTTGCGGAAATGTTCGATGTCATGCTTGAGCAATGCTCGCAGGATCGCGTCCCAGCCGCGTCCCTGTAGGCCTTCCCAGCGCCTGACGTTGCCGAAGTCCACGATGCAAACCTGACCGTTTCCGAATAGCAGATTGCCCGGGTGCATATCCGAGCTGAACCAGCGTTCCAGCACGGTTGTCTTCACCATGAAGCGCGCGAACGTGCGCCCCGCCTCGTCGCGTTCGGCTTGCGTCGCGCGGGCACAAAAGTCCGAATAGCTGTCGCCGTGGAAGTACTCGGTCGTCAGAACCATGCGTCCACAGCGTGAAGGCACCACATCCGGCACCGTCAGGTTCGGCAGGTTGCTAACCAGCGCTCTAAGCTGGCGTTGCTGTGACGCCTCACGCGTGAAGTCGCACTCCTCGCGCATGCGGTCGCCGAGCTCGCGCAGCATGCCGGCCACGTCCCATTGCGGCATCGCCAGACTCAAGAGCGGTCGCAGCATGTCCAGCGCTCGCAGATCGGACTCGATCGTCGACCGCGCGTTTGCATATTGCACCTTGACCGCCACCTCGCGGCCATCATGCAGCTTGCCGCGGTGCACCTGTCCGATGCTCCCCGCGCCGACCGGCTGCGCTTCGAATTCGGCGAATAGGCGCGCGACGGGTTGGCCAAACTGTTGTTCGATCGTGCGTTTTATCTGTGAGAGCGGCATGGGTTCGGCGTCGGCGTGCAGATCAGCCAGCACGTCGCGCGCCTCGGCCGGCAGCTCGAAGCCGTAGAAGCTCAGAAGCTGGCCAACCTTCATCAGTGGGCCTTTCATGTGCCCCATGAAGTGGCTGAGGATTTCGGCCATCTCCACGATGCTCGTGTGCGCCTCGTCCGGCGCGAGGTTGCGAAACACCCGCGGACCGATCGAGCGAGCATGAGCCCGGGCCAGCGCTGAGACCAGCCGTCCTGCGGTGAGCAGGCGTCGAGAGCCGGTGGGTGTGGCGACTCGATCGGTGCGCCAGTGTTTCTCGAGCGACTGGACGTCGCCGACGACCGGCAGCGATGCGTCGTGGAACAGGCCATAGATGTCCGAAGAGCGGCCACCTGAAAGCGCAGCGCACAGAGCGCCGTAGCGACCGAACGTGAGTCCGGCCAGTCGCGGTCGTTTGATTCGAATCAACCAGCGGGTAGCGGCCGCCCACAGCAGGAGACGCAGTTCGACGTCGCGACATAGCGCCAGACGGTCGAGGGCCGCGCCCAGCCTCTGAAGCCGCTGCGCCACCGTCCCCGCGCCGCTGTAGCAGCGGTCGATGGCGCGCATGACGTCAACGGCAGCGAGCGTCGATTCGTTTCGGTCTAGTCGCCGACGTAGTGTAGCGGTACGCGGGCACACACGCAGCCACTGCTTCGAGCGCGTCGCGTGCGCCCACACGTGCAGCACAAACAGCCGGCGGTCGGTGCGATTGGCCTTGGACTCACGAAGCAGCCGCGCCTGGGGATCCAGCGAGCCGGTTTGCAGGGTTCGAAGAATTGCCCGTTCCCACGCTGCCTCGACCCGTTCGTCTTGCGTCCACGCCGCGGGGTCGACCGAGTTCAGCGCGTCTTGCGCTTGGTCGAGCGCCCCAGTCAGTCGCAGCATGCGCACGCGGGCCAACCTGAGTCGCGTCAACACAGCGTTGGGTGTTCCCGGTACCTCCGCGGCGAGCAGATTGACGAGTGCGTCGTCCACGCTTTGACCGACCGATGTGTGCAGGTCGTTGAGCAAGATGTCCTGAGCTTGGGTCAGGCCGCCGCCGTGCGCGCGACCCAACTCACGTTCCCACGCCGCGATCCAGCCGCGCCCGTCGCGGGACGCCGCCATCGAAACGGCGGCGTGCAGCTCGCCGTGCAGGAACGCCAGTCGGGATTTGGTGCCGGAAACCTTGTTTTCAACCAGGATCGCTTGCGCCGTGACGAACAGCCGCTCCAGGGTGCGAGCGTCCAGGCCCCCGCGCTTGCCGTGACACTCCATAGCGACGATGCAGTTGGCCAGTGCCTGCAGCTGTGCGGCGTGCGCCGGTTCGCTGCGCAGTCGGGTAGCGTCGCGAACGAGGCGCGCGACGTCGGCCCCAGCGGACGCTCGCTCACGGGTCGACTCAAGCGTTTCGCGTACCCGCCGTGTTTGCCACACCTGGTCGCGCTTGATCAGCAGACCATCCGGCGAGCGCAGCGGATACGTCATCGATCGACGCTGCTACAGCTGGCGCGCCGACGTCTTTGCACCCGTCAGGATCGATCCCGCGAGCTGTAGGCTGGCGGGCTGCACCATCACGTGGTGGCTCAGCGTATGCACGTCTCGAAAGTGGCGAGAGAGTCGACTTCGCTCGTAGATAGTAGAGCCACCGCCTAGCTCGTACAGAGCGTCCACGACCCGCCGCGTTGCGGTGGCGGCTTGCGTCGCCGACACGCGCAGAAGCGCCCGGTCGGTCGGCGTGACTTGGCCGGTGTCGGCAGCTTTGGCGAACAGGTCAACACACGTCGACATCAGCAGCGAACGACCCGCGCGGAGCTCTCCTTCGGCGGTGGCGATGGCAGACTGGATGTGGCTCTGTTCGCGGGGCGCCCGCTGTCCGGGGCGGGGGCGCTTGGCGTCGAGTTCGGCCAGAAAGTCGTCGATAGCGGCGCGACCGATGCCGAGCCCGACCGCGGCGATGCCGGCGGCCAGCAGCCCGAACAGCGGGAACGCATAAAGCGGGTCGGCAGGCTGTGGCGGACGCCCGAACACCGATGCTGTGCGCTCGTTGGGTACGAACAAGTCTTCGACTTCGATATCGTGGCTGCCGGTACCGTTGAGGCCCACGGTGTGCCACGTGTCGTGGCGGATCGCGTCGGCCGGATCGAAAAAGACGCTCAGCACTTCTGGCTGTCCGTCGTCGAGTAGGCGCGGTCCGGCGTCGGTCATAACCAGCGCGCCGCCCATCCACACGTCGGCGTTCTCGCATCCGCTGGCAAACGGCCACCTGCCCGACACGCGGTAGCCGCCGTGCACCGGCTGCGCGCGCCCCATCGGTGCGAACACGCCTGCCATCACCACGTCACGCTGGCTGGTCCATAGCTCGGCGCCGCCGTCGTGCATGTACGCACTCAGCAGGCCGGTCGTCGAACCCGTCATCGCGCACCATCCGGTCGCGGCGTCGCCCTTGCCCAAGGCTTCGAGAACCCGGACGAACTCGACGGGCTCGACTTGGTGGCCACCGAGCGCTTCGGGCACGAGCATTCGAAACACACCTGCCTGGGCGAGTGCGTGGATCGTCTTGGCGTCGACTCGCCGCGCCTGCTCGTTCGCCTGCGACTGGGCGCGGAGCTGCTCGCGCATCCCCTCGGCAACGTCGAGCAGCGACAGGTCGGATCGGGCTGGAATCGCGTTCTGTACCTGCATGTATAGGCTTGTAGCGGAGCCAGCCGTTCAAGACCAACATGGGACGGCAGATTTGGGTCGCGGCGAGCGTACGATGTGAGAGGCTTTGCTTATGTCACGTCGGATTCGACAGATTGTGTCTTCTACGCTGGTAGTCGTGGTCGCGCTGTTTCTCGTTAGCTGCGTTTCGAAGCCGACGATGAAGCTGCACCGAGCCAGCGTTCAGAGCGTGTCCCCGGCGGGTATTCATCTGACGCTGTTCATGAAGGTGACCAACGACAACTCGTTCGACGTACAGGTTCGCAACGTCCGAGCCAACGTCACGCTCGCGGGCCGGTACCGGATGCCGCCGATTCGATACAATCCAGCGCACTGGCTCCCGGCGGACGGTACGACGATCGTGCCGGTTCCGGTGGTGATTCCGTGGAACCTCATCGGGCCGCTGCTGCAGACCACCGTCGGATACACGACGATTCCGTATCGCACGACCGGCTACGTGGACGTTACGGCGACGAGCTCGCTCCAGGTCGAGAACAACGATTACGAGCTGGACGAGAAGGGCCAGATCTCCCGCGCCGAGCTAGTCGCCGCTGGCGGTCGCACGCTCGGCATCATGCGCTAGCTCGTCGGCGCCCGCCCAGCACGCGTGGGTGCCGCTGCAGATGCGCGCCGGAAGTCGCACGCGCGCTACCGGTCCCGCTGTCAGATCGCCAGCGTCGAAGATCTCGCAGTGCGATTCGTCGGCGTTGACGTCCGACGTGAACGAGAGCAGGTAGCCGTCGTCTTCGTCGGTCGCGCTGGGCCGCGGCGCAAACGGTGCTTCGCTCGCGTAAACGCCGGGCGGAAACTCATAGTGCTGCTCGCGGCCCGTGTGCAGGTCGTGCTTCGTGAGTCCGTCGAACAAGAACCAGCCGGGCTTCGTCGTCATGGCGTAGACGAAGCGGTACGGGCGCCCGGCGTGGCGCGGGTTGATCGACGGAAACTCGCGCGGTTCAACGCTGAGTTGCTCTTCCTTGCAGGCGCCGGTCACCAGATTCAGACGCCACCTGTGCAAACGGGCGCCGAGTTCACACACGTCGACGTAGCGCATGAGCATCGAGTACGGACCGTCGTCGGGCTGGCGCTTGGGTGCGGGGTTGGACTGGAAGTAGCCGTCGACAACGAGCTCGTCGCCGTCTTCGTAGGCGTTGCTGAAGTGCAGAACGTACGTCGGGTCTGCCTCGAACCAGCGAACGTCGCCGCTTCCGTCGCGGCGCACGACGCCAAACCGCGTCGGCGTATCGCGGAAAAAGCGCGCGTGGTGGATACCCTGCGCGAGGAGCTTCGGATCCCAGAACAACGGGAAGTCACCGAAGATGGCGTAGTTCTCGCTGAACGCCATGTCGTGAGGCAGCCGCGGCCCCGGCAAAGGCACGTCGCGCTGCACGCTGAGGCGTCCGTCGCGGTTTCCAACGCTGAACTTCAAGTAAGGAGCCTGTTTTGAGTAGCTGAACATCAGCAGCTCGTGGGTGTGCGGATCGAGTTTGGTGTGGGCCGATACTCCCCAGCTGGGCAGCCGTCCTTCGAAGTCCTGGCGTCCTCGCGGCTGGAGCGTGACCGGGTCGTGGGCGTATAAGTCGCCGCACTGATAGAACGAGGACAGCGCCCGGCCGCCGTGCACGACGACGTCCGTGCTGCTAGCGTCCTTCATAGCCGTGCGTGCCCCGTGTCCAGGTCGCTCGGAGCGCTTGGGATCCTCTAGAATGCCGGCGAACAGCGGCCGCTCGGCGTCGAGCTCGGCGCGTAGTCCGGTCGTGTCGATGAGCCGATTGCGATAGTTCGCGGCGCCGTCTTGGAAGCTGATCGCGTGCAGCATGCCGTCGCCGTCGAACGGGTGATAGCGCTCGATCGCCGGCAGCAGCGGGTTCTCTGTGTTGCGCAGGTACACGCCGCAGAGGTCGCGAGGAATCGAGCCTTCGACGTCTAGTCCCGTCGCCTCGTATTCAACCAGGTTGGGCTGCCACGCGCCGGTTCGGTACGGATGATCGTCGTCCGCGGGGAGGCGACTTGGGTGCTGTCGGACGGTGCGAACCTTCATTGTGTGTCTCCAGGGCGGCCGAGAACGAACGAGGCGACGGTGGTACAGCTACCGCCGATATTCAAGGTGGCAACTCGTCGGGCGTCTGGGATTTGGCAGCCGGCTGCCGCGTCGGACACCTGGCGCACGGCGTCGACGAGCATGCGAATGCCGCTGGCGCCGACGGGGTGGCCACCACCGATCAATCCGCCGCTCGGGTTGATCGGCACGCTGCCGGATTTGCTGACGGTTCCGTCGTCGATCGCCCGCCAGCTTTGGCCCGGAGCCGTCAAACCGAAATGGTCGATCGCGAGGTACTCGGTGATCGTGAAGCAGTCGTGTGTTTCGATCGCGCTCAACTCGTCGGCGCTCGTCATGCCAGCGCGGCGCAGGGCGTCACCGATGGCGACCGCTACGTGGGGTAAAACGAGTGGCTCATCGCGGCTGCGGTCGAGCTTGGTTTCGAGGTCCAGGGTCGAGCTGCGATGTCCCCAGCCGAGGAACCGTGCGGTTGGCGCCAAGTCGTGACGAGCCGCGAAACGTTCGGAACACAGAACGAGCCCCGCGCCCCCGTCCGTGAGCTGACTGCAGTCCTGGCGTCGGATGCGGCCCTCGATGGTTGGGTTTAGCTCTTCGTCCTGGCCGAACGAGCCATCGGGAAACGCCCACTTCCGCGTCTGAGCGTTTTCGTTGTGCTTAGCATTGTCGAAGTTCTTTTG
>JAUIKB010000343.1 GCA_030430975.1 Polyangia bacterium | reverse complement strand
GCACTGAGAAGCCGAAAAAAGCCACCGTGTCGCTGACCGAGATCGCGACCTCCGACGTCCGCTGGACCGGTGTAGCGGTCAGCCAGAGCGGTCGAATTTTCGTGAACTACCCGCGTTGGCAAGACCCGATCGAGTACTCGGTCGCCGAGATCAGGGACGGCAAGGCCACCGCTTACCCACCCGGGAACTACAACGGCTGGAAACCGAAAGACGACCCGACCACGGCGTTTGTCTGCGTGCAAAGCGTGTTCGTCGACGCGCGAGACAGTCTTTGGGTTCTCGACAGCGGCAACCCGAACTTTCGTGGTGTGATCGACAAGGCGCCCAAGCTGGCGCGCGTGGACCTAGCGAGCAACGACGTCAAGGAACTGATGGTGTTCACCGCACCTGCGGTGTTGCCGAACTCCTACCTGAACGACGTGCGAGTCGACCTGGATACCCAGAACGCCATCATGACGGACTCCGGCGCTGGCGGCCTCGTACTGCTGGATCTCCGCACCGGCGCCGCGAAGCGCGTGCTGGACGACCACCCTTCGACCCAGGCCGAGGGCGTGACGCTGAAGGTCGGGGGCAAGCCGTGGCTGCGCGGCGGGTCGCCGCCTAAAGTCCATGCCGACGGCCTCGCGCTTACCAAAACGCACGTGTACTACCAGGCGTTGAGTGGACGGACGCTCTACCGTATCGAAAAGAACACCTTGCTGAACCCGCTAGCGACCCCGTCGCAGCTGGCTCGGGGTGTCGAAAAGGTCGCCGAAGTCGGCGGCTCCGACGGGCTGCTGGCGGACGCCTCCGGCGCGATCTATCTGACGTCGGTTGAGCAGGGCGCGATCCGCCGACTCGAGCCCAGCGGGAAACTGCGCATGATATCGGACGATCCGCGCATCGATTGGCCAGATAGTCTCGCGCGGGGTTCTGACGGCATCTACTTCACCACGTCGCAGATCCACCGCGCCACGCCGCGCGCGCCGTTCCGCCTGATGCGCTTCAAGCCGCCCAAATAGCGCGCGGCTTGAAGTCCGGTTGCGCGCGCAGCCGCCTCAATTGCGCTATATCTACAGCTATGAAACTCGAATGCGGTGTCGTCACTTGTGCTGTCATCGGTGCAACCTGGTTGATAGGCGGCTGCTCGTCTGACGACCCTTCGTCGAACGGACGGGGAGCCGGGACCGCGGGCACAGGCGGAAGCGCAGGCGCAGCAGGCCAAGCGGGAAGCTCTGGAAGCGCAAGTGGAGGCAGCACCAGCGGCTCTGACGCTGGCGGCTCCGGGCCGCAGGCTGGGCAGCCGCTGTTGCCCGAAGCAACCGGGCCCTGCCCCGAGTTCAAGGACGGGGAGATCACCCTCAAGCCCAAGGGGATCGCCCCGCGCAAGGCGCGGGTATGGATGTCGGACGCCGCCAAGACGAAGGAAGGCCCGATCCTGTTCTACTGGCACGGGACCGGCAGCTCACACAACGTCGCAGGCGCGGCGTTCGCCTCCGTGCGTGACGAGATTCTCGAAGCGGGTGGTCTGTTGATCGCGCCCCACCGCGACAGCGCAGCCGGCGTGTTTCCCTGGTACCTGACCGTGGGTCAGAAGCAAGACGATCTGCTCGTGGCCGATGAGATCGTCGCCTGCGCGGAGGCTGAACTCAACATCGACGAAACCCGCATACACTCAACCGGAATGAGCGCTGGCGGGCTCCACACTTCGCAGATGGCGCTTCTACGCAGCAACTACCTAGCCAGCGTCGTGAGCTACTCTGGAGGATTGCTCGCCGACAGTACTGAGAGCCAGCGCGCTGACAACAAGTTCGCCGCGATGATTTACCACGGCGGAGACTCCGACGTCGTGGTCGGCGTGCAGTTCAAGGCTGCCGGCGAGCGCTTTCACGAACGTCTACAAAAAGACGGTCATTTCTCATTTATCTGTGATCACGGCACCGGCCACTCACTTCCCTTCGACTCAACGGCCAGCTCCTGGCAATTCATGAAAGACCACCCGTACGGTACTGATCCGTCGCCGTACGCAAGTGCTCTGCCCTCGGGATTTCCCAGCTACTGTTCGCTATAGCGTCGTCAGCGTCGCGCGCGCTGCCTCGAGCGAGGCGATGCGCTGCGTTGCGTAAAACAACCCAAAGTACGCAGCCCAAGCCATCCCGATCGTGCACGCGACCAATCCGATTTTGCGACGCTTGCTCCGGCGACGTCGCCCTAGTGCCGCAAGGCCTACCCCGAACGCACACCCCACAGCCAGCGCGACCCAACGCTGGAACCGGGTCGTGCGGACCGCGTTACTCAAGAACCGGACAGGCTCGTCCAACGCCCCGGGCCGTCGGGCTTGGATTCGTGCAGGGCTCAGCTCGAGTTCGGCGACGATGACGGGATGATCGGAAATCGGAACAGTCGCGCCACCGTCCACGCGCACGTTCCACGGTTTCAGGCTGCGCACCGAAACAATGCGGCTACGGGTCGCGTTTGCCCGAAGGGCAACGTCATCAATGTCGCTCGCACGCGCACGGATCAACCCGGCTTCGGTCAACAGCCGACTCGACATCGCCGTCGCCCCGGCATTGAAATCCGCAGCCAACACCAATGCGTCGGCGCTCACCTGTCCAACCGCGGACAGCAGCGTCGCGGCTTGCGCGACACGCACTGGCTCATAGTCGCCTGTCCGATAGTCGGATTGAAAATGCGCGTTGGCGACGGCCAGCCGAAAACCCGCGACGTTCGCGATCACGACCGCCACCCCTTTGCGCGTCATCCAGTCCAGATGCCAGGGCGTGTGCGGAACCGACCCGGCACGAAACGGCACAAACCTGGCTTCCGACAACGGCCAACGACTAGCGATCAAAAGCCCGGCGCTCTGAAACGAACCGACGGAGGAGGGCTGGTACCACACCTCGTGCGAGTAACCGCGGCGAGCGAGCCCGGCACGCACGACGTCGGCGTCGTCCTCGGTCCACAGCTCCTGCAACGCTACGATGTCGGGCTGGTGCCGCGCAACGCCGTCGGCGATGGCTGCCACGCGCACCGACCGGCTCGGGCTTATCCACGGCACAGCCCACGTATTCATGCTGAGAACACGCACCCGACTTGTATTCCCCGCCGCAAGCGCCACTGACGCTGTGAGCGTTGCAGCCATCGCCGCCAGAAACCGGATGAGATGCAGAAGCTTCACGTTGGGGAATAGGTTTGGTGTCCGGAGCGTCGAACCCCAGCATGCGCGTGACGAAGTGGTTCCGCAACGCAGCAGTCGGCATTCACACCGCCTTGCTGCGCGGCGTCGCTGTGTTCTTCGGCGCGTTCGGCGTCATGAACGTCGTCTTGTCCATGCTTGATGCAAGGCTGGACGCCGCGAATTGGTGGTTCTCCTTCGGAGTCGGAGGCTCTGCGGCGGTGGTCTGCCGACTCGCGCTATCTGTGCCTCTGCTGGCATTCGGGATCGTCGACCGACCCAGCACTCGACTGCGCTTGGCCGTCGTCGGCGCGGCGACCTGCATCGCAGTGATCTGTTTCGCCAACGCACGCTCGTTCTACGCGATCCGCGACAGCCAGCTGCACGCGAGTTCGACGACGCCGCTGTCGCTCTGGTTCGGCCTTGCCTTCGTGTGGCTGGCGGCCGGCGCGGCTCGTCGCCACATCGCACCGGCCACAGTGCGCAAACTCCCCGTAGCCGCTTTCGGGGCAGCCACGGCCGGCGTATTTGCGCTAGGGCAAATGGTGAGCTTCGGCGCGACGGACTACCGCCGCAGCGCCGACGCCGTCGTGGTGTTCGGCGCAGGCGTATACCGGGACGGTTCGCCTAGTCTCGCGCTCAGCGACCGCGTTCGCACCGGCTGCGCGTTGATGCGTGAAGGCTACGCCCCGCGCCTCATCCTATCGGGAGGCCCCGGCCCCGGCGCCGTCCACGAAACCGAGGCGATGCGGAGCATGGCGTTGCGCCTCGGGGTACCGGCACGCGCGATAACGATCGATCGTAGGGGACGCAATACGGCGGCAACCGCGCGAAATACCGCGGCGCTTCTGCGGCCGCTCAGAAGCCCTCGCATCCTCGCGGTGAGCCATGCCTATCATCTGCCGCGTGTGCACATGAGCTTCCAACGCCAGGGGGTCGACGCGTTCACTGTGCCCGCGCGCGAGTCCCGCACGTTGCGCAAAATGCCTTTGTTCATGGTTCGCGAGGTCGCCGCACTCTGGCTCTATTTCGCCGCACCGTGGCGGGCGTGATGCGACGATTCAACGCCGTAGGCGGCCTGAAGAGCACGGGCAACGACCGGCGTGCACCACCTGTCGAGCTCCGCCCCCCGACGGGCCAACGCACGCAGCTGGCTCGAACTGACATCGGCGAGCAACGGGTCAGCCGGAACCAAAATCGTACAGACGTCCGGGGCGAGCCGCGCGTTGACCGCCGCCATGTCCGCTTCGTACCGCGCGTCCGCGACGTTGCGCACGCCGCGGATCAGAAACCGAATCTCGTGCTTCCGCGCGTAATCCACAACGTAGCCCGCCGTCGCAGCCACAACGACGCCAGGTCGCGCGGGCAAGCTCCGCTGCAGCAAAGCGCTGCGTTGCTCGCGGTCGAACAGGTACTGCTTGTTGGGATTGTCCGCCACCAGACAGTGCACGCGATCGAATAGGCTGAGGGCACGATCGACCACGCTGAGATGACCCCGCGTGACCGGATCGAAACTGCCAGCGTAGACGGCTACCATTGGGGCTCGTTGATTAAATTGGTCATTCGACCAATTTAACTAGAAAGCGACACTGCGCAAGCTTATTTTGGTTGACCCACCAAAAATCAAGAACTAGCCAAGGTTTGATGGGCCGCCCGTCGAACACCGAACAGCGCCGAGCAGAGATTCGGGAAGGTTTACTCGCGGTGATGTCCGAACGCGGATACGGCGGCGCAAGTATCGCGGCGATCGCACGAGCAGCAGGGCTCCGTTCGGGGCTTGTGCATTATCACTACGAGTCAAAGCTCGCGATCCTGACCGGTCTAGTTGAGGATCTGGCGGCCGGTCTGGATGCTCGGTATCGTGCCCGCTGCTCGGCGGACGACAGCAGTGACGAACGCCTCATGACCTTCATCGATGCCCACGTCGCGACCGGCCCGGACGCGGACCAGCGAGCCGTCCGAGCGTGGATCACTGTGAGCGCGGAAGCGCTTCATCAGCCGGAGGTTCGGACGCTGTATGTCGCCGCGCTCGAGCAGCGCCATGAGGAACTGAAGCGTCTGTTTGCCAGCGCGCTCAAGCAGCGGGGGCGTTCCACCCGCAAGGCGTCGGAATTGGCCGCGGCCGTCAGCGCAGCCATCGAGGGAACGTTTCACATCGCGTCGGCTGCGCCGCACCTCATACCTAAGGGCTCTGCTGCTCGGACGCTAAGACGCATGGCGTCTGGATTGCTCGACGGCACCGATGCGTAACGCCGCTATCGAATTGGCACCGCTCCCTGAAAAACGCGAGGACGCTTGCCTTCCGGGATGACCACGAATCCGCCACCCATGGGGTCCAACGCGATCGACTCAACCTGCCCATCGACTTGCACCTGATCGCATGGTTCCGCTTGGAACGCCCACGCCAATCGTTCGGTACTCCGGGCGTGGAACCGAACCTCGCCGGACCGATAGGTGACCGCGACTAAGCCGCCGTCGCGGGACACGTCGGCCCCGGTGACGCTGCCGACCAAGTAGGGGCTACGACCGGACTTCATGATACGCGTCAGCGTGTTCACGCCATCGCTGGCGAACGGCGGCCTCGCTACGAACACACGCGCGCGCGAATCCGAGTCCTGCGGCTTGGTCAAAACGGTCAGCTCGCCGGATCGAGGATCGACCAATAGCGCTTCGGCATCCCGCGCCTTACCGTCCTCGTACTCAAATTCGTAGTACTCGAACTCGACCGCGTCGGTGTTGAGCGCAACGTCCGGTTCCTCCAGCACAGCGACGGCCACGCGCTTTCGATCGAAGCCGTTGTCACCGATATCCGCGAGGTAGATCGCGTCGGGCTGCCCGTCTCGCGGAAGGATCGCGATGTCTTCGAGATCCTCGAAACCGTCGAAGTCCGGATGATCGGTTGTGAGTTCGTACGAAGCCAGCACGTCGCCAGCCGTCGTAACGGCGTGCAGCCGCGGTTTATCACCGTCGTTGTGAACCCAGATCACTTCCGGTTGAGCCGCGGAGAACACAGCGCCCGACAGTTCGTCCAGCGTTGTGTCGTCGATTCGACCGACCCTCGCCGGATCGTCTACGGGTTCACACGTAGCGCGACGACTCACGAACCTCAGCTCCGCGTCGTCGTCTTCCTCGAGTAAAAAGTAGCCGTCCGTCGTGAGCGCAACCGCACCGAACGTGCCGCTCTCTTCGGCGGTGACACACGCGTCGCGGGTGAGCATTTCGGCAACGGATTCTCCGTCCCGCCTTGACCACGTGCTCCGAGATCCATCCTCGAAGACCAACACCA
>JAUIKB010000342.1 GCA_030430975.1 Polyangia bacterium | reverse complement strand
TGGCTACTTCGCGTCCGATACTCTGATCGCGCACCGCGAGGACTTCGCCCATCCCCCCCTCGCCGAGCGGCATGCTGTTAGCGTAGCGGGCGGCAAAGCCGCTGCCGATCTGGGCTGGGGCTGGATTGACCAGCGTGACCTCGCCATCGAAGCTCGGCAGCGTCGGTCGGATATCAGGAATATCCCTGACTTGCGTATCTGCGTCGGAATCGAAGGAAAAGCTCACTACCCTCGGCTGAGCCTGCCTCAGCGTCGGTCCCGGGCGCAAGAGCTGGCATCGGCCCCGGGCTCGGCTCGTATGGCTAGCGCCACGCCGGCTGCAACCAGGCGCGCCCGCCGTCTTGCGCTAGTATGCGAGCACGGATGTACGGCTCGTCGCCTCCGGAATGGGTCGCAGTAACGCCGTTCGTTTCGCTGAGCACCTTGCCGCCAGGACCCACGAATTGGATGCGAACCGGCTGAGAATTCGCATCGATCGCTACGCGATATTCGTCGAAAGCACGCTTCAGATCCGTCACTTTGGGACCGGTAGTGGCGTAGAAGTCTCCTGCGTTGAGCGCGGCTCGAATGGAGTCCGCATCACGTCGAGCACGCACCTCTATCCATGCGCGGTCGCCGACGTAGGCGGACTTCCCGTTACGCCGCCGGTCGACAGCGTCCGCGAAATGGTGTGCATCGTCGGCTGCCACGGCGAACACTCGCCCCCCCGCGCTCAGGACTGCGTCCCAGAGTCGCTCAGCAGAGCGCTCGGCGTTGGCTTTACCGTTTGGATTCTGTGAACTCAGCGCCGCATTGAAGAGTTCGACGTGGCGCAGTCCACGCTGGGCGAGTCGAGCGATCAGGCGAGCGTTCGCCGCGAAGTGGAACTGCGGGTGATTGAGGATCGCCAGGCCGCCCAAGGTTCGTGTCGCGTACTCGAACTGCGTTCGGTAGGCATCGAAGCGCCCGACTTGGTAGCTGGGTGTGAACCGCTCGCCGCCGGCGGGGTCGCGCGCCGCGTCCGCGAAAACGGCACTGGTGTGGAAGAGGCACCGGAACCCCTTGGCAGGGCCCGGCTTGCAGACGCTAGAGTTCTGCGTCAATTCCGCACCCGCGAACACGAGCAGGTCCGATCCTGCTGGAGCTGAGACGGCCGTGACTCGGTTGTGATCCGTGATCACGACAAAGTCGTAGTCATGCTCCGCGTAGAACCGGACCACGTCCTCAGGAGGGGTCGAAGCGTCGTACGACCGGGACGTGTGAACATGGGTCTGCCCCTTGAGCCAGCCGATCGGTCGCGCTGGCGCCTGAGTATCAACCGGTGCTGGCGCGCGCGCGGTCACCGGCGCGCTTGAGAGGCGCGTTGCTGGCTGGGCACGCTGCGGCGGTGGAGTCGACGTTCGCGGGGCGCCGTGATGAACGGGACTGCACGCCACCATGAGCAGCCAACCGACACGGTTTCGGAGCGGCACAACTCATCATGCGGGACCGGAGCCTGTCAGTGCAAAGTATCCGCTAGTCCTACGGAGCCTCAACTAGCTGTTATTCTGAATGATTTCCCCTACCGACCGGAATTACGCGCACCCACTCGCACACAACGCTGAATGCGGGTAAGGTCCGGCCCGTCTCAGAACCCGAGGTTACTTCTATGAAATTTGCTCCTTCATTTGTCGCTCCGTTCATCGTTCTCAGCCTGGGCCTCGGCGCCTGCGTGATCAACCAAGAGAAGCCGGCCAACTCGACACCCGAGGCAACACCGGAAGCTCCGGCGACGGCCGCTCCGACCGCGGCTGCTACGGACGACGCGGCGCCCACCGGTACCGACACCGCCACGGGCCCAGCGACCACCCCCGAACCGCCGAAAAAGAAGGGCTCGGGGCTCATCCAGAAGCCGAAGGCGCCCGCGCCGACCGACACCCCGCCGGCGGATAGCGCCGCACCCCCGGCGGACTCGGCTACGCCGCCCGCCACGACGCCCTGATTCGTCGGGCACCGCAACCATCGCGCGCTCGTCGCGCACCCATAACGGCCGTCTCTCCTCGGAGGGCGGCCGCTTTGCTTTGAAAAGTCGGCCGCTTACGCGTTGTTGATGACTTAGTCCAACAATTGGACTTGATTGTTGTTCTAAAGCTCACTACACCCCTGCCGTGGATGGCGAACCCGCGTGCAGCAGCCGGCCGAGCGGAACAGCTGGCAGCCCAGCTCAAGCGCGAAATCCTCAACGGAACGTACCGCCCGGGCGACAAGCTGCCGTCGGAGACGTCGCTGGCCCAGTCGCTAGGGGTGCACCGGGTCACCGTACGCGAGGCGATGACGCAGTTGTCTCAACTGCATCTCGTGGAACGGCGGCCGGGCGCGGGAACCGTCGTGCTGGACTACCGAAAGCGCGCGAGCGTCGAAGTCATCGAGTACCTTACTCTAAACGCCGACGGCGGGGTGAACGTGTCGATCGTCCGCGATCTGCTCGAAATGGCCGTCATGTTCAGCCAGCAGCTGGTCGACTTGGCCGCTCAACGCTGCACCCCGGCCCAGCTTGGCGAGCTCGACGTGATCGTGACCAGGATGCGCAACGAAGCGTCCCTGTCGCGCCTATTGTGGTTGGATTTCGAGTTCAACGCGACCCTCGCGGACGCGACTCAGAACGTGGTGGCCCGGCTGGTGTTGAACAGCGTTCGCGGCCTGGTCTCTCAGCACGCCCATCTGCTCGAAACGCTTTGGGTCGTGCCCGGTTCGGTCAGCGAGGGCTACGAGCACGTCGTCGCCGCACTTCGAGCCAGGGACGCGCGGCGTGCTTCAGAGATCGTTCACTGGGTGTGGGCCTCCCGCCGAGCGCGCGTGTTCGACGCTCTGGGAGTCGCTACCGACGACTGAATCCGTTTCTCCGGTCAAATTAGCGCCGGCATTAAATCAACCATTCAAAGGAGAATCACATGGCAACCGCAAAAGAAAAAATGGACGAGGCAAACGCCAAGATCAAAGAGAACACCGAACAGGCAAAGGCCATCGGCGCCACCTACAAGTTCGCGCTGGACGGCGACGGCGGCGGCACTTGGGTGATGGATCTCAAAGACAACCCCGGCGTTACCGAAGGTGATGGCGAAGCGATGTGCACCATCAAGATGGCGGCGAGCGACTACGTCGACATGGTTGAGGGGCGAGCGAACGGCCAGCAGCTCTTCTTCACGGGCAAGCTGAAGATCGAGGGCGACATGGGGCTCGCGATGAAGCTCCAGAAGCTCACGGAAATGCTCAAGTAAGCAACCGAAGCCCTTCGATTCACCGCCCGCTTCCGTGTCGACGAGAAGCGGGCGGTTTCGATTTGGCCCGAGGAATCGACCGCGAGGCGAGACGTAGGTGGCTAAGTCCGCTAAAGTTCGACGATATGCCGCCGCGCAACCGGTCGACTCCCGAACAGTTTCGACCGAGTCCGTTGCGGGACGGACCGTTCGGTCGGGCACCTCACAGCCAGCCCGCCAAACGGCGTCAAGCTGACAGTGCTCCTCGCTCGACGAAGGCCACGGCAGCGAGCGCAGAGCTAATTCAGGCGGCAGCGAAAGCGCGCACGGCCGCCGAGGAGCTGGGTGCCCCTCCCCTCGCCGCGGCAAAGCAGTCCCGTCCGGCGCCGGCCAAGCGCACGCCAGCGCGCTCGCTGCGGGCGCCAGACGGTCTCAAGGCGCTACCCGACGATGCGCCAGGCTGGATGCAGCGCGCTCGGCGCATGGCACTCGCGCTCGAATCCGCGATCCGCAGGGAGTCGATCTCGCCGGCGCTCGAAGGCAATATCGAGCGCGCGTGGGCGGCCTGGCAATTGGAGGGCGTGGGCGACGCGGACATAGCGCGCGTCGCCCATCTGGTTCAGCGAGCTCACGCCGCGCTCCGGGACGCGAAGCGCGATCAGCGACAGCAAGCTGCCTTCAACTGCGCCGAAGTGCTGTGGAACGGGCTGCCGCCAAGAGTGCAGCGGCGCGTGGAATTCGACGACGCGGTCGCGCTCGTCCGCGAACTGAGCCGCGAAGTGGATGGCTGGACGGCGATCGTCCGGGGCACCTCGGTGTTTTGTGGGTGGACGGAAGCCGGGGATCTCCACGCCAGCCAAGCCATCAGAACCGCGCTCAACGCCCGCGCGGTGCGAAAGGACTAGTCGACACGATATGGCGCATAAGTCAGATCCGTACGGACTCGATCACACGACACAGCTGCGCGAGAGTCGACCCGCTCTGCGCCAGTTCGAAACGGCTTACGCTCCACCATCGGGTGACTTGGTTCAGCTGTCGAGCCGTACCTACACGCCACTGGCCCCTGACTCCTTCGAATACCCCGCTTCGTCCGGGACCAAGCCGGTCGCGCCGTTTGCGCCGCTCCCCGACGACTCGCCTGAGTGGATGCAGCTGGCGCGTGACCTCTCGACGCGCTTGGAGGCGATGATCTCTTCGGGTCAGCCTGATCGAGCAGCGGTGGCATCCATCCAACGCGCTTACGTCGTCTTCGAAATGGCCGGCAACTCCCCACGTCGTATCGCGCGCGTCGCGCACCTGATCCGTCGGGCCCATCGGGCGATTCGTGAAACCAAACGCGGCAACGTGGATACGGCATTCCAAGACTGCGCCGAGATCATCTACGGCGGGCTTCCGACGCACATTCGTCGCTATATGCCTTTCGAGAACGTGCTCAAGGTCGTGCGCGATCTGTATCAGGAAGCCGACCCGTGGGTCGCAGTGGTCGAAGCCACAACGAAGCTCCTGGGTTGGGACGACCTGGCACGCGCCTACGTCGCCGACGCGATTCGTATCGCTGTTGAAGAGTCCGCCCGCTGATGGACATCGACGAGCTTCGCGGACGCATTGACGCGATCGACCTCGAGCTGCTCGAGCTACTCGAACAGCGCGCTTCGTGTGCAAAGCAGATCGGTGCGCTTAAGCGCGACACTACCCGCACGTTCCACGATCCCGAGCGAGAAGCCGCGGTGTTCGACCGGCTAGAAAAAAGCGTCGACGCTCGCGCTGAGCCCGCGTTCCCTAAGAGCGCTGTCCGCGGCGTCTTCCGTGAAGTGATGAGTGCCTGCCTGTCCGTTGAGGCAAAGATCACCGTTGCGTACCTCGGCCCGCCGGGCACGTTCACCCACATGGCGGCGCGCAGTGCGTTTGGCGTCGCCGCCACGTACGCTGACACATCGACGATCGCCGGCGTGTTCGACGCAGTGACGCGCGGGAGCGCGGACTACGGGGTCGTGCCGATGGAAAACAGCTCAGCCGGCGGAGTTACGTACACGCTCGACTGCCTGGTTGAAACCGATGCCAAGATTCGCCGCGAGCTGGTCCTGGATGTCAGCCAGTGCTTGCTATCCAACGCCGCTGAGCTGACGGAAATTCGCCGGGTCTACTCACACCCGCAGGCACTGTCCCAGTGCCGTGAATGGCTCGAAAAACACCTGCCGACGGCACAGCTCGTCGTGTCGCCCTCCACGAGCGCCGCAGCTCGTGAGGCATCGAGCGATCCTGGTTCAGCCGCCGTAGCTAGCCACCTCGCGGCGGACTTGTTCGGTCTAGCCGTCATTCGGCAGGCGATTCAGGATCGGCAAGAGAACGCGACGCGATTCGTCGTACTCTCTCAGAATGACGCGCCTGCCACAGGCAACGATCGGACGACCATCATTTTTTCCACACCCCACGAACAAGGCGCCCTAAGGCGGGTACTCGAGCTGTTCGATTCGGCGGGCATCAACCTGTCTCGGATCGAATCGCGCCCGAGCCAACGCGAACTTTGGGAATACGTGTTCGTGACCGACATCGAGGGTCACCGCGCCGACCCCCGCATCTACCAAGCACTGCAAGCGCTGGCGTCGGCGTGCTCGATGGTCAAGGTGCTGGGAAGCTATCCCCGCGCTACTTAGCTACTCGATTTCCATGCACTCGATGTCGAATACGAGCGTCGAGTTGGGCGGGATCTTGGGCGGACTGCCGCGCTTGCCGTAGGCTTTGTCCGGCGGGATCGTCAGCTTGCGCTTCCCGCCCTTCTTGATACCGACCAGACCTTCGTCCCAACCCTTGATGACGCCGCCGGCGCCGAGCTTGACGGAGAAGGGCGACCCTTTGCGTGAACTGTCTAACTCTGTGCCGCCGACGAGTAGGCGCCCCGTGTAGTGGACCTTCAAGCTATCGCCCTTCTTCGCGGCAGCGGAACTCTTTATCATAAGGGGCTCTAATCCTGAACAGCACACCGACCCAAGCAGCCACTTCCATGAGCTTAGTCGCCGACCTGCGTTTTCGCGGACTGATTCATCAAACAACCAACGACGAGGGCATCGAAGCTTGGCTGGAAGCAAAGCCGCGCACGCTTTACGCCGGCTTCGACCCGACGGCCGACAGTTTGCATGTCGGCAGTTTGCTCGGGCTGATCATGCTCCGCCGGTTCCAAAAGGCAGGCCACAAACCGATCGCCGTGGTCGGCGGGGCGACCGGCATGATCGGCGACCCCAGTGGCAAGAGCGACGAGCGCAACTTGCTCTCC
>JAUIKB010000341.1 GCA_030430975.1 Polyangia bacterium | reverse complement strand
CGACCCCCGACACGGTGAACCCGGTCGCCGACCAGGCCGAAGTGAACGAGATCCCCTGCATCACCA
Organism: Polyangia bacterium; assembly: GCA_030430975.1. Lineage (GTDB taxonomy): Bacteria > Myxococcota_A > Polyangia > Polyangiales > Polyangiaceae > JAUIKB01. The sequence goes on along the minus strand of JAUIKB010000341.1, from coordinate 6,427 downwards.
CCGACTGTCCCTGGCAACCCTATTTCTTCGGCCGCAACGGCGTACCCGGCGAGGGCTTCGCCTCCACCTACCATTTCTTCTGGGGGCTGGAGGACGTGATCGCTGCTTTCCTCGACATGTGGGATGGCAGCGGCGTGGCCAAGACTGTCGGCGGCCTCTTCCCCAACGATGCTGATGGCAATGCCTGGGGCGATACCGAGAACGGCCTGCCCAAGCCGTTGGCGGCAGCGGGATATGAGCTTGTCGATCCGGGTCGGTACCAGCCGCTCTCGGACGATTTCTCCAACCAGATCGCCGCCTTCAAGGCGGCCGGTTGCGAAATTGTCACCGGCAACATGATCCCGCCCGACTTTGCGACCTTTTGGGCGCAGGCGGCGCAACAGGGCTTCAGCCCGAAGATCGTCACCATCGGCAAGGCGCTCTTGTTCCCGTCCGTCATCGAGTCTCTGGGAGACCGTGGCGACGGGTTGTCATCAGAGGTCTGGTGGTCGCCGTCGCATCCGTTTTCGTCCTCGCTGACGGGCGCAAGCGCGAAGGATCTCGCAGATGGCTACATGGACGTCTCCGGGCGGCCTTGGACCCAGCCGATCGGCTTCAAGCACGCGTTGTTCGAAGTCGTGGCCGACGTAGTCCGCCGCGCCGAAGATCTCGAAGATCCGGCCGCCATAGTGTCCGCCATTGCCGGGACGAACCTCAACACCATCGTCGGGCCGGTGAATTGGGCCAACGGCCCGATCAACAACGTGACCAAGACGCCGCTCGTCGGCGGTCAGTGGCAGAAGGAAGGTGACCGGCTCGCCCTCAAGATCGTCGCCAACTCCGCCGCACCCGAGATCCCTTTGACCTCGGACATGCAGTTGATCGGATGAGAAACCTGTCGTGGCGCCCGTCCGGCGCCGCGTTCCGAGCCTGCCGACCCGGCGACTGGTTCTTCTTCCGCCTCAAGAAACCCCACTACGCCATCGCCGGCTTCGGTCGGTTCGAACCGATAGCCAACTCCGGTCACGGTCACCAGGTGGCGAGGTAACTTCGGATCGCGCTCGATCTTGGCCCGTAACCGTTTCACAGCGGTGTCGACGGCACGAGTACGCGTGCCTGCCGCATAACCCCAGACCTGATTGAGTAATTCCGTGCGCGATACGTCGCGCGGCGACTCGCCAACCAGATACGCCAATAGCTTCGCCTCGATCGTCGTGAGTCGATGCTCGACGCCGTCGACGCGACTTCGCTGCAGAGCGACGTCCGCCTCACCCCCCTGCAGCTGAATCGGCTTTCGAGACAAGCCACAAGGATACAGGCGGCGCGCGAGCGAATCAACGGGACTCGTTATCGCGTGGATACTCTGGGCGACAAATGCCGCACGCGCAGCCCCGCCACCCCGACGATCAGGCTGTTCGAGAGATAGACGGCCAGTGGCTATCCACCTTGACGGCTGGGCTCTTTGGCTGGGCTTCTACAGACAGTACGTCGGACTTGCCACGCGGCACTCGTCTACTGCCTTGTTGTCAGCGTCTATCTGCTTAAGCGCCTGGCTGTAGTTGGTCTGGCAGGCGTTCAAGGCGTTGATCGCCTTGAGCTTCGCGGCGCTCGCCTTCTTGATCTTGGCCGTGAGGCCCGCGATGATCGCATCGATGCCGGCTTCGGTTAGCTTGCCTTCGACGGCTGCATCGAACGGTGCCGGCAACGCATCAACTACCGCATCGACAATCGCAGTCTGGATCTGGCTTATCGCGATCCCCGCGAGCGCTTTGCCGGCCGCCTTGCCAAGCGCTGCACCGCCACCAGCCGTAACCAGCGTCGTCGTGGTGGTGACGATGTCGGCCACTAGGTTGGCGACGCCGCCGTAGAACTCCATATCGACTAGCCCTTGCTTGATCTTGTGAAGATGGTCGCGCGCAACCCCCATCAGAATCAGCTTGCGCTGAAGGTCTTTCAGAACGTCGCGCTCATCGCCGCACGGGTCCGAAGGATAATCCTTCTTGCTCCCGCAGTCCTTGCAGGGCTTGTTTGGCGGAGGGTCGGCCGGCGGCGTGTCGTGAATGTGGGGCGCGGGGCCGTCCTTGAGTGCGGCGTAGATGCCGAACTGGGACTTGCCGAGCAAGGACTTGTCATGAGCGCTGAGCGTAGCCCAGCGTCTGCCCACGGCTCGCTTTACGGCTTGCTTGGTCGCCGCACTCGTGCGGGTTTTCTGCGCGGCTGATTTGCCGCCCGGTGACTTCTTCAAGCCGTGACTAGACTTCGTCTTCAGTTTGTCCGCTCGGAGCGTCTTCGACTGGTCAGCACTCGCGGCGGCCGCCAAGTCCTGAGCATCTGGGGCCTTGTCACAAGCGACCACCAGGCCCCCCAGTAGTAGAAACAGTCCAACTCGATATTGCATGAATGCCTCCGCACCTGTTGGCTCCACCTCGACCCTGCGCCGAATTTTGGTTGCCATCCCAAACGTACGCTAGGCCTCGCGCGACCTGCGGTGACACTTTGTAACAACTAATAACCACAACAAATACGAACCCTTGGCGGTTTTGTCAGCGCTGCCGACACAGGTCGAAAACGCGTTGGTGCCCGTCAAAGCGCAGTGCTTCCGATCGTCGCGCCGAGTTCCAGCGCAACCGGCGCTCAAGCCGTGGCGGTCGCCAACAACGCCTCCCACCTTCCGCTGGCGCCACGCTCTCAGCGGGCGGGTCCTCAGAGTGGAATGTCACCACCCGTCAACGCCAGAAGCAGGGTCCCGCTCCAAGTCTCGCGCTCGGCATGTCCGATAACGTCGTCTGGAGGGACACCGACGGGGCACAAGTCCGCTCGTAACCTCACGGCAATTGCCGAGACGATTTGCATTGGAGAAGTGGTTGCCGTATATACCGGGCACTCTCTTTCTGGGAGGAACCCACGATGATCATATCGTCCTTCATCTAGCAGCCGTCCCCAACGACCTTCCCGAGCCTCCGGCTCATCGTTCGTTGGGATCGTAGCGCCTCGTCTAGGCCAGCCCGATCGGCTCGCCACGGGGCAGTTGTTTGTTCTGTTGCGAACGCGACCGGCCGTAGCACCGGTGGCGCTCGCGTAGATGTTGGGACTTGTTATGAGATTCGAATCCAATCCGATTGAGGAACACGGGGAAGCCCCGCTTGCCGACGAGGGCCGCCTCGAGGCGGCCGTGGAGCAATGGGCGAAACGGGCGCGCAATGCAGCCCCGGGAGAAGGCAAAAACGCCTGCTTTGTCGCTTGTCTAGGCGACTGGCAGAGCGACGAGGTTCGCGCCGCGCAGCTGGCAGAAATCCTGTCGTTGGTCGAGGCCCAGGGTGACGATGTCGTCGGACACGCAACGTTCCAGCTACGCGAAGCCGTCCCGCGTACGTTCGTGGGCCGCGGCACGTACGAAACCATCGTTGAGCACGCGACCGAAGCCGGTGCAGACATGTTGGTGATCGACGCGGAGCTAACCCCGTCGCAGGCGCGTAACCTGGAGGAAGCCACGGGGCTACCGGTGTGCGATCGCGAAGCGGTGATCCTGAACGTGTTCTTGCGTCACGCCCGAACGCGCCGCGCGCGGATCCAGGTGGAAATCGCTCATCTCGAGTACCTGCGGCCGCGAATTCGCGGCATCGGTCTCGTGATGGATCAGCAAGCAGGCGGCGTTATGGGCGGTCGCGGACCAGGTGAAACGCAAAGCGAACTGATGGCGCGCCAACTCGATGGTCGTTTGGCCGAACTGCGTCGAGAATTCACTCGGCATAGCCGCGCCAGCCGCACCCAGCGGCAGAGCCGTCAACAAACCAAGCGTATTGCACTCGTCGGTTACACCAACGCCGGCAAGACCACGCTGATGAACGCCCTAACGGATGCTGGCTTGTCCGCTCGTAACCGTCCGTTCGAAACACTCGACACGACGTCACGCTCGCTCAGTCGTCACGGCGGAGACGTGCTGCTCAGCGACACCGTTGGGTTTATTCGACGGCTACCCCAGCGGCTGTTCGCGAGTTTCGAGTCGACCCTCGACGAAGCGCGCGAAGCGTCTCTGCTCGCGCTCGTCATCGACGTCTCCGACCCGGAATGGCGGTTTCACCTGGAGACAACCCACGACCTGCTGAGCAGGCTGGACGCAAGCGACATACCCCGCGTGTACGTCTTTAACAAATTGGACCGCGTCACCGTGCCGCCCGCGGACGACGAACTCCGGACTGCGAGCGGCAAGCACGACTACGTCGTTCTGAGCGGACACGACACCTCGGCCGTCGAACAACCCAAACAAGCGCTGCTGCGCAACGTGCGGTCGGACTATCGGAGGCTGGAAGTCTACGTTCCCTACGAAGCAACCGGCGCGCTGTCGACGGTGTACGGCAGATGTCGAGTGCTGTCGGCGACGTCCGAGGAGCACGGCATGCGCTTTGAGCTGGAGGGCGAGCCTCGGGTGATCGGCTCGCTGCTGGGTCAGCTGGAAGGAGACCCGTCATGACGGCCACCGCACAGAGCGCAGCTGCGCTCCTCGAAGCTCGCAACCTCGAGCTAGTCGCACCCAGCGGACGTCCGCTGATCCGTAGCCTCAACTTGAGTTTGGGAACGGAGCAGGCGGCGATCATCGGGCGCAACGGCGTGGGTAAGTCGACGCTCCTCGAGGCTCTCGCTGACGGCGCGCCGACGCGGGGGCGGCTGATCCGTCGAACGACGCCGGAGCTGGTTCCGCAGACGTTGACGGAGTCGCATCGCGCTCGCGGCATCGCACGGCTGCGTGAGGTGCTGCGAAGTCGTCTGCGCGACAACGCCGAGATGGAGCTGGCCGCGGCTGGCCTGCCCGAGGCCGGTGCTCTCGTCAGGCGAGCCGACTTCAGTCCCGGCGAGCTGCGCAAGCTCTGCCTAGTCATCGCGCGGGTGCACAGCCCTGAGCTGCTTTTGCTGGACGAGCCGACACGGGACCTCGACGAGCGCGGGGTACGCTGGCTCGTCGACTGGCTGAGCGGCTGGACTAGCGGGCTGCTCGTGGTGTCGCACGAGCGTCAGCTGCTCAGCCTCTTTGAGCATTTCATGCTGATCGCCGAATCGGGATGTCGCTACCTTCCGGGCAGTCTGAGCGAGGTCGAGGCAACGCTCGAACGCGAACAGGTCGAGTACGAACGGAAGTACTTGCGGCGGCTCAGCGTTTTGGAACAACAGGAAGCCAAGAGCGAGAAGTTCCGGCTGCGCCGCGAGCGCAAGGGTCGCGGAGGACGAGTGCGTGAGCTCGGACGCTGTACCCCACGCTCGGTTCTCAACAAGAAGCGCAGCTACGCCCAGGAAAAGCAGGGCCGCATCGAGGCCACACGATCGAAACGCATCGAAGCCACGCGCGGTTGGGCAAAAGCCGCGCGCCGCGCCCTATCGGTCAACCTGCCGCTTGACGCGGTGCTGCCCGAACTACCGGAACCGTCGGCTGCACCTGTCGTGCAGCTGCGCGACGCGAGCGCGCACGCTGACGGGCGGCGTCTCTTCGAGGGGCTCGACCTGACCGTTTCGCGCGAGCGTGTTGCCGTGATCGGGCCGACCGGCGCTGGGAAAAGCACGCTGCTTCGGATGCTCACGGGCGCGCAAGAGCCGCAGACCGGACGCGCTCGACGCGACTACTCACGGATCGGTTCGATCGCCCAGGGCGCGACCGACTGGATGAGCGACGACAGCTTGATCGAAAAGCTCGCCTGGTCATCGGATGTTGCTTCGCCGGAGGCGGCCGCGCGCTTGCTCACGGCGCACGGCTTCCCGCTAGCGCTCGCCGAGCGACCGCTTTCGTCCCTAAGCCCTGGTGAACGAGTTCGGGCGGCGCTCATCTGTCTGCTCGAGCGGCGGCCGGCGATCGAGCTTCTGATTCTGGATGAACCGGTTAGCGTCCTCGACTTCGTCGGCGCGGCCGCGCTGCGCCGGGTGCTCCGCGCGTGGAAGGGCGGGCTCGTGGTGGCGAGCCACGACCAGTCGCTACTCGACGCGATTCGAATCGACCGCACGATCGAATTGGGCAACCCGACCGAGCGCGACTAGACTCGACGCTCATTTGCGACAACTGCTCATCGTTTATCACTCCCAAACCGGTCGGACTCAGCAACTTGCCGACGCCTGCCTGAGGGGCGCGCTCCGCGAAGACGAAGTCAGCTGCCAACTGATCCGTGCCTTCGATGCCGAGGCGAGACAGCTTCTGGAGGCGGACGGGCTGCTGATCGGGACGCCGGCGAACTTCGGATACATGTCCGGTGGTTTGAAAGATTTCTTCGATCGAACGTACGATGCCGCCCTGGGGAAGATGCGCGCCAAGTCGTACGGACTGTTCATCAGCTGTGAGAATGACCCAACCGGCGCGCAACGCAGCGTCGAAACCATAGTCGGCGCACTGGGGTTGAAGCGCGTCGCCGAACCGGTCGTCGCTCTGGACAAACGGGTCACGACCGACGACGAGCAGCGCGCCGAAGAG
>JAUIKB010000340.1 GCA_030430975.1 Polyangia bacterium | reverse complement strand
GCCCGCATCCCGGCGTCGCTCGACACAGGCGTGAAGAAGTTCTTCTGCGGGCCGGAGAGCTTCACGCCCGATCTGTCGCCGATTGTCGGCGAAGCACCGGAGCTCAAGAACTACTTCGTCGCAGCCGGCCTGAACTCGATCGGCATCCTGACCGGTGGCGGCATCGGCCGCATGCTGGCGCACTGGATCCTCACCGGTCGACCGGACTGCGACGTCACGGCGATGAACATCGACCGACTGCATCCCTACCAGTCGAACCCGGAATACCGCGCCACCCGCACCGTCGAGATGCTCGGCATGGTGTATCAGTGTCATTATCCAACGCGGTCACCGCAGCTCGCACGCGGCGCGAAACGTTCGGCGTTCCACGACCGACTGGTGGCGGCCGGCGGCTACTTCCGTGACGTCAGCGGCTGGGAAGGCGCCGACTGGTTTGCTCCGCCCGGCGTCGAACCGAAAGTCGAGACGCTGTCGTGGGGGCGCGAAAATTGGTTCGAGTACTGGGCGGACGAACATCGCGCCGCGCGTGAAGGGGTGATCCTGATGGACATGTCTTTCATGAGTAAGTTCGACGTTCAGGGTCGAGACGCGGGGCGCATTCTCAACCAGCTATCGGCCAACAACGTGAACGGCAAGTCCGGTCGCATCACGTACACGCAGTGGCTGAACGAGGACGGCAAACTCGAAGCCGATCTGACCGTCGTGAAGATCGATCCGCAGCGATTCATGGTGGTGGCGTCCGATACGGCGCACGGCCACGTGCTGAGCCGTATCAGGCGCCACATCCCCGACGACGCCCACGCGTTCGTCACCGACGTCACGTCCGGCTATGCGCAGCTGAACGTACAAGGCCCGCGGTCGCGGGAGCTCATGCAGCTAGTCACGTCCGCGGACCTGTCGAACGAGGCGTTTCCGTTCCGCACCGCACGTGAGATCGACATCGGATTCGCGCGAGTGAGGTGCGTGCGCATCACGTACCTCGGCGAGCTCGGCTACGAACTGTACATCCCGACCGAGCAGGCCACCCACGTCTACGATCGCCTGGTCGAGGCGGGCGAACCGCTCGGCGTGCGCAACGCCGGCCTGAAGGCACTGGCCAGTTTGCGTATGGAAAAGGCCTACCGCGACTACGGGCATGACATCGACAATACGGACTCGGTGCTCGAAGCGGGCCTTGGGTTCGCCGTGAGCCTCAAGAAGAAGAACGGCTTCATCGGTAAAGACGCCGTGCTCGCCGAGAAGGCAGCCGGACCGCCAACGCGCCAGATCCTGCAAATCCTGGTCAAGGATCCGAAGCCGCTGATGTTTCACGCCGAGGTCGTGTACCGAAACGGCGAGGCGGTCGGCTACATCCGCGCCGCATCGTACGGACACACGCTGGGCGGAGCCGTGGGTCTAGCGATGATCGAAGCCGGACAGCCGCTAACCGATGCGTACATCGACGACGCGACGTGGGAGGTCGACATCGCGGGCACCCGTTATCCGGCGACTGCGTCGGCCAAGCCGCTCTACGACCCCGACATGGAGCGGGTGCGGGCATAATCAGCGGGGTTGCGCGGGACGGCGACATGCCTCTGCTACACTCGCAACATGCGACTCCGCACTGCAGCCAGCTTGGTGGCGCTTCTAGCGATCACCGCGTGCAGCAGCGAGGAACCGGGTAACGCCGCGATCGTCGGCGGACCCACGGTCGACGCGGGTCGGGACTCCACGGCGGACTCGCCAGCACGGGAAACGGGCGCACCGGACGCTACCGCCGATGGCGCTTCCGACGCATCCGACGCAGGCTCCGACTTCCCGCCGGACGCCACGCTCGACGCGCCGCCGGACGTGATTCTCGACGCGATGAAACCGCCCGGCTGCGGCAGCGTCGCACACATCGGCGACAGCCTCAGCGCCTACAGCGAGCCGTCACTGACCAGCGCCTATGCGAGCGTCGGGCTCAGCGTCCAGATCGACGCATACGGCGGGCGCGGCATCATCCAGAAGCTACCCGCCGATCCTAAGTCGGGTAAGACCGCGGCGACTGACATCGCCGCTACAGGCTTCACCGGATGCTGGGTCGTGGCGCTCGGCACCAACGACACCGCCAATATCTCGGCTGGCGCTTGGTACACTAGGGCAGAGGCGATCGACGACATGATGACGGCAATCGATCCGACCGCGACGGCGCGCGTGATGTGGGTCAACGCGTACACGACCCGAACCACCGGGCACTGGCGCAACGAGAACATGGTGCTGTGGAACCAGGCGCTGGTCGCGGCCAAGGCGCGCTGGGCGAACCTGAACATCTACGACTGGGCGAGCGTGTCGGCGACGGGCGTGGCGCCGTACAGCGACGGGATTCATCACACGTCGGCGGGTTCAGACGTGCGGAGCGCGCGGATTGCCGAGGCGCTGGTTGGGCTATTTCCTAATCCGTAGTCGAGCGCGCAAATTTTTCCACAGCGTCAGGGTGTCGAATCACGAGCATTCTTGCCCCATTCGGGCCATAGTTTCGGCATGCAGAGGTTGGGAGTACTGGCGGTGGCGCTGGCGCTAGGCGGGTGCAGTAGCGGCAGCCGCTCCGACGATGGCCAGACGTCGGGTTCGCTCCTAGGTGAGTTGAACGACCGCGAGTTCATCGCCGAGAGCATCAAGAGTCGGTCCGTCGTCCCAGGCACGGAGATACGCGTTCGTTTCCGCGACCAAGGCATCACTGTGCTCGCTGGTTGCAATCACCTCGGCGGGACCTTTCACCTTTCTGGTACGCGCCTCAAACTGACCGAATATAGCAGTACGGAAATGGGCTGCGATCCCGCTCTCCACGCTCAGGACGAGTGGATCGGTGAATTCCTAATCGCTGGCCCCAGCCTTGAACTGGAGGAGCCACGGCTCGTCATGGCGACGCCCGACGATCGCATGACGCTCATCGACCGCGAAGTAGCTAGTCCCGACCTGCCACTCGTCGACGTTAAGTGGATCGGCGACGGCTACGGCGACGACAGTGCCGTGAGCTTCGGACCCGGCGCCGATACGGTGACCGCCCAGTTCGATTCGAACGGAAATGCGGCGTTCTATACCGGATGCCAGACCGCGACCGGCCAGTACACCGTCGACGGCGCAAAGCTTACGCTCGAAGGTCTGATCTACGACGGAACCGAGTGTTCGGACAACGGCCTGCAGTTCCTCGAGGACCAGGTCACGCGCGTCTTAGACGGCGACTCGCTGACGTTTGAGATCGATGAAAACCGGCTGCAGATCCACCAGGGTAAGTACACGTTGTACTTCCGGGCTGAAAAGTAGCGGGCTTGCGATGCCGGGAGCACACGCGATCCTACGATTAGCAGCACTCGCTGTCATGGCGAGCGCCCTTGCATGCACGGGCTCGGACGATGGCGTTGGCGACCTGGCATTCGCTTTGGACGGACGGACGTTCGTTTCCGAACGTGTCGAGGGGTGGACGCTTGCGGGTGGAGAACAGATACGCATCGGCTTCCACGATCATGCGCTGCATGCTTTCGCCGGGTGCAACAGCCTCGGAGGAGCGTTCAAGCTCATCGATGGGAAGCTCGAACTGCCGAGTGTTACTCAGTCGGCGATCGGGTGCGAAGTCGAATGGGCAGAGCAAGATCGATGGCTCTCTGCGTTCCTCCGAGCTCGCCCCAGCATCGTCCTCGACGAGCCCCGGTTAGAGATGGCCACTACTGAGGCCAAGTTGGTTCTGCTCGACCGCGAAATCGCCAGCCCCGATCGCCCTTTGGTCGGGACGACCTGGACTGGAGAAGGCTTCACCGATGGCGACCTGTGGACGGGGACGTCCTCCGACTCGGTGACCCTGCGGTTCGACGCGACGGGGATCGCAACGATCGGCACTGGCTGCGACACTGGCTCCGTGCGGTTCAGCGTCATCGGCACTCAGATCTCACTCAAACACCTTGCCTACGACGGTGTCGACTGCACGCAACCCCACCTCGAACGAATTCACGCTGGCGTGGTGCTCGTCCTGGACGGGAGCCCGGTAACGTTCGATATCGAAGAACGGCTGCTGAGGATACGTCGTGGGCCGTATACGCTGCGCTACAGAAGCGCCGAGTAGCGACGTTTCCGCGTCGCCGGCTTGTCCAAAGACGGCGGTCGACGGTGAGTACGGCGACGTCCACCGCACCCACCGGACCAAGGGCGGCAAGCTGTGGATCAACCCGCTGATGAATATGTACTGGGGTTTCGATCTGAGCGCCGTTGCTCAGCGCAGCCTGTACCTGCCGGCGGTCAAACGCACGAAGTCGATCTGGGACGTCAACGCCGTGATCGAGGCTTTCCGCATGCACCAGGTCGAAGCGAAGCCGTGGCAAGACATCCCGGTTTGAGTTGTCACTCGGTCTCGGGTGCAGGCGGTGCGCACGGTTGATTGGCGAAACCGGACGCGGTGCGCACCTGCTCGTAGCAAGCCAGCGTGCACGCTTGGTGATCAGCGTATCGAAACTGCAACAGGTACACGTGCCCCGCTTGGGCAAAGTGCGCGTTGGTGACGCGACAGGATCCGTCGACGACCGTTCGGTGTCGAGTCACCCAGCGTCGCTTGGCAACGCTACGATACTTGGTGACCATCCGTGAGCAGCTGCGTTGGCTCGAACCGTATCCGCACGTCGTGTATTCCATGTCTTGGTAGGACTCGCGCTCGTAATACGTCTCTTGTTCCCGATACGGCTCCGTGTGCACGAACCGCGCGATGAAGTCCCATTCAGCGTTGCCGGGATGAATCAGTACGCCGTCGTTTAGCGTCGTTGCGATCGCTTGTCGGGAATCGGACAGCACACGATTATCGTTGATATTCACCGCCTCTATCAGCGTCGGCCCCGGAGCGAGCTCGTAGCTGCGTCGTAGTTTGACGACGGCATGGGGCTCATCCGCGGACGGCGGTCGATAGTACTGCACGCACGAATTGAGCAGCAGCGCTAGCGCGCCGCACAATAGCCCCCACCGGCAAACCTCGTTGTGTTCGTGGCTAGGGGCACTCGTCATGACATGTTTCGCTGTAGTAATCGCAGCCACGCACCTGTTCGGCGGTAGCGGCTTCTAGGACGCAGGTATCGGTTTCCTGATCGCAGCGCTGAAGACATTGCGTATCGCGACCGCCCCAGCCGTGCACCACGCAGCCTGTGCCCACCACCGCGCTAAACCCACCAAACAACACGAGCGCCACTCGCATGCCGAGCACGGCTCGCCGATGAACCCACACGTTCGGGTTATGGCACAATCGCTTTGCTACAACAACGGCGTCGAGCCTTCAGTCGTCCGCCGCTTCGAGGCCCAGCAGGTGCAGCGCGGTCGCGATGATGTGCGCCTCGGCCGCGCTATGCGCATCCTCAAGCCTCCCCTCCCCGAACACATCCAGCAGTTGCCGTTCGCCCAGCGCCGCATACCTCGGGATCATGAACATCAGCGACTGCGCAGCGAACCGCAGCTCGCGCTCACTGCGGTCGGTCACGGCGGCCAAGCGCTGAGAAAACTCGCGCAGAAATGGCACGCGCGACTGCGCTTCACGGTCGTCGCCGACGCGGCCGACCTTGGCGCCGCGACCGATCAACAGATGGTGAGCGACTTCTGTCGTCAAGCAGTAGCGGTAAACCGTGCTCACCGACACACGCACGGCCTGAGCCGCGCCCTGCCGGTCCTTCAGCTGACTGAAGAACGCGACTTTCAGCTGGTCGAGCTGGTCGTAATAGTCGTTGATGCACGCCTCGACCAGCAAGTCCTCTTGCGTGGCGAAGTAGTACCGAACGGTGCCCGCCGACAGATTCGCCGATTCGGCCACGCGTCGGACGCTCACCGCCGCTGGGCCTCCCTCCTCCAGCAGTGCGCGGGCCGCCGCGACGATCCGCTCCTGCGTCTCTCGCGAGTCGGCGTTCAGCGGACGGGCCATGCCATATGTTACACGCGCCGGACGTGACGAACGCGCGGAATTGGGGCGACTAGCGCCCCGAGAGCCCCGCCGGTAGTCGGAGTCCGCGCTGCGCGTTGTAAACAGCGACATCGTGACATCTCCACATCTCGGAGTCGTGAAACGGATCTGCCCGAGACGTCGCCAGCCACCGCTCCGATCAAGAGCGAACACCGTGCACGACTGGGTGCGCCAATGGCGAACGAAGCGCGGGCGCGTTAGTTCGCTGGCGAGCGATTCCGGGACGCTCCCGCCGATTGTGTCCTACGCTCGCTTCATCACATGAAGAAGCTACCCGAGCTGTTCAAGAACAACCGCGAGTGGGCCGATTCGATCCATCGTGCCCAGCCCGAATTCTTCAAACGGCTCGCCGCCGTTCAAACGCCGCGTTACCTGTGGATCGGCTGCTCCGACAGTCGTGTTCCAGCGAATCAAATCTGTGGCCTCGACCCGGGAGAGATGTTCGTTCATCGCAATATCGCGAACCTGGTCGTGCACACCGACTTCAGCATGCTGTCGGTTCTGCAGTACGCCGTCGATGTTCTGAAGGGTCGCCGTGATGCTGATGTCGTCGATCAGCGTGCCATTCAC